>DAOVYW010000033.1 GCA_030635415.1 Candidatus Firestoneibacteriota bacterium | reverse complement strand
GGAGCCGGCGCAAGGACAGGAGTTTCAGGTTTGCTTTCCGGCTTAGCCTTGTCCGGGATCGCGGCTTCCGAACTTTTTCCGGGCGCCCTTTCCGGCTTCGTTTCCATCCCGGTTAAAGAACCGGTTTTTATTGGGGCAGGCGAAAGTTGAGCTGGTTCCGCGCCCCGGGAAAACACCGCTCTCTTGTCCGGCAGAAAAGCCAGAGTCAGTGATACACGATGCGCGGACCCCAGTTCACCGTATGGCACAAAAGCATAATCAAGTTTATATTTAAGGCTGCCGGAGCGAATGGCAACACCGGCTCCAACGGTTAGTCCGGCCAGGCTGTCCAGATCCTTTATTTCATTTCCCAGCTTATAACCCGCTCGTGCCGCAAATTCGGTATGCGGAGTAATATGGGCATACTCCCCTCCCAGGGAAATTTTCACCTGGTTGTCAATAGGAATTAAAACATCCAGCCCTAAGGTCCCCCGGCCGTTGGGCGAGAAAACCTCTTGGACAAGATATCCCGCTCCCACGCGAAAATTTATGGGCATCAACTCATCCGTGGTCAGACCCAAATTCTGGGCCACCAGGCCCAAACGCCATCCATTGTCTCTCGCTGCGGATTTACGCTTTGCTCCCCCCCAGCCGCCCCGCCGGATTAAATCCTGGGACGATACTTGTTCGGTCTGCCGCCAGATCACACCGATGTCCAGCCCTCCGCCGAAGATATTAACCTCGTCTATGGATTCGCTGACGAGCCTTATTCCGGCGCCGACCAATACATTTTGCAGGAAAGAAGTTCCAACAGGAATTATACGGGAGAGTTTCTGGGAAAAAACGCCGACCAGAGCCATCTGCAAAGCCGAGGCCCGGCCCTCTGTACCGGCATAATTTCCCGAGGCATCTTCCAGGGTTTTTTCAATCGTGCCCGCCTGTACCACAGTAATTCCGCCGCCGACCGCGCCCAGAGGACCCAGCGGCATGCCAAAAGCCAGATACTCAGTACCAATATCCTGAACCCAGAAAGTATGAATAAAACCGGCTGCCGGAGCGGTCATCTGTACCAGGCCGGCGGGATTCCAGTAAAGGGTATCAAGCCCGTCTCCCAAGGCAATATATGTTTCGCCCATGGCAACCGGACGGACGCCTTGCCCGGCTTTGAGAAAATTCGCGTTGGTAGTCCCGGGTCCACCAGCTTCGGCCATAGAGGTCATGAGAAATAACATACTCCATGCTGCAATACATTTTTTCATGATAAGCTCACCTCTCTCAGCTATAGCCTACCATAATCTTTGCAATTAATCCAGCAATTTATTTCCCTTATTATATTCCCTATTATTTATATCACCCGGCCAAACAGGTAGCCTTTGAAATAAATATTAGCCACTCACTTTTCTGCGTATAAATTTTCGCGCTGTTTTATCAATCCTTGAAAGCGAAATGTCCTCTACAAAACGCAGGGGTATTTAATTAAACTCCCCGGCAACAATAGAGCAATAGAAAAACTCAATTGCGGTCTATTTTCTATTGTTCAATTGTTCTGAAATTAAAAAAATCGGCTAAATGCTCACGCTCCTAGTGTAGTGCGTCATAAATAACTTTACATTTGTCATTAACAAAAACTTTAGGCGTTATTCACAAACACTCAGAAAAAATATGACCAAAGCAAAAATGCGCCTTGGGAGCAGATTAAGAGGAATGGGCATTGGGAAAGTTAAGTAAAAATGTAATTTAATACTCAGCTTGGCTTTATTAACGACAGGGTCTTAGTATCGTGTCTCAGAAATTCCATCAATATGTCACCCCGGCATGATTTTAGCCGGGGTCCAGAAAAGCATTATTTTTTTTTACTGATAAATTCATAGATTCCGGCCTGTCCTGCCTGTCCTGGATGATTTAGACCAGGAGATGGTTTAGTCCAGGGCTTAAAGCATGCCGGAATGACAAAATATAAATTCCAAGTACTTGTGAGACATGACACTAAGAGGAGAAGGAAACCCCTTTCTACAATAGAAACTAAACAATATAAAAACTCATGATTTGTTCCGTATTTTCCCGAATATCCTTGATTTCCTCAAGGATTTTGTCTTTCTCGGGTTTTCCGACATTTTTGGCCAGGGAATCCCCGATTACTCCCAGTGAGTCCTGTATTGCTTTAAGTTTCTGGCGGTCCTGCCGAACCAGGCTTCTGATTTTATCCGTCATATCATTATAGGCCGACTCCAACTCCCGCATTTCATCGCCCTTCCGTAAATTAACCTGGATCTTGAAATTGCCCTGCGCCAGTTCGCGGGTACACATAACAAAACGAAAAAGAGGGCCCGCTACTTTGTGGGACAGATAAACGCCCACCGTAATATTACACAAGGTAAGAAAAAGAATGATAGCCAACACAACTTTATAAATAAAATAAATATTCGCGCCCGGAATATCCGGCTTGGGTTGCGAAAAGACGTATAGCAAAGCCAGCCCCACAATGACCATTTCTATAAACATGGTAAAAATCAAAACCAGCGAGTACTTGAATTGCAGGTCCATATTAATATAAATCTGTTTTCTTTTAAATGTCTGAGCCACTTTTCCACCTCACAATTTTATTAATATTACCGTTATTCTTTTCCATTTCTTTAATATACAGGCATCTTATTCGTTCTGCAAATATAATTCAAAATAATCTTCCCTCTTTTTTCTTCACGCGTTTTTCAATCCCCTAAAAGCCAAGATATGCCACCATCGCGGATGTCTTATTCCCTGCTATTCCAGCATCTCCACGGGCGAAACCCCCAGCGGAAGAATGCTCTGGATATTAACAAAAATATCCGCCGTTTTCTTTGTCCCGCCGGAAGCGTCTTCCACTGTCAAGATCACTGTGTATCTTCCATCCGGCATGGGACTAGTATTATCCAGCAACCCGTCCCAGACCACATGCCCCGGGGGCGAACCCTCGCCGGAGTATTTTTTTACCAGGGATTTGGCTTCGTTTCTGATTTCCAGGGTCCAAATCCGCAAGGGGAATTTGGTTTGACAATTAATCTTTAAGACCGATACCTTATTGATGCCTACCGGCGAGAAGGTTTCCGGCTCGGCTTTTACATCCATGACAAATCCGCCGAAGTAGTAAGACAGGGCCACCTTATGCATTACCTCCACGGTTTGTAACCCCAGAGCATAGTCCAGCTGAAACTCTTGGTAACGATAACCCGCGCCCATGCCTATTTCCGTATCATCAATTCCAGCCCGTAAAAACAGGCCGGGCAGGGGCGAAACTTCCAGTCCCAGGCAGAGCTTGACCACATCCTGTTCCAGGTTCTTCGCAATGTCCAGGTCTAATTTTACTTGCTCTTCAAAAATCTTCACCCCTACTCCCAATACCATATTCAGGGGATACTCTTCTTTCTCGTCTTTCAATTGAATCACCGGCGCCAGCAGGTTCCGGAATATCAAGCCCGCGTTCAAAAAAGGCCAGGGATGATACATGATGCCGGCATCCAGCCCGAACCCGGTTCCCGAGACATTCATCAGGGTTTGGCTCACGATTTTCAAACTTCCTCCGGCGGCGAGCACGGGTGTTATATCTGTGCCAAATCCCAGCAGAACGCCCAACTGGTTGTTCACAAAGCTGTCGCTTAATTCATTATAAGAGTCGCGGCCTTCGGCCTCGCCCTGATTCAGTAAAATCAAGCCCACGCCCAGAGTCCCGACATAAGGCAAAATATGATTATAACCCAGGTACTGGTAATTACTGCCGGCAATTAATGAGACATACTGCACTATGGCCTGATTCTGTGTCAGGTTGGAAAGTCCGGCTGGATTCCAATACACTGCCGTGGCATCATCCGCCAGGCCGGTAAAGGCCCGTCCCATGGCCATGGCCCGGGCTCCGGCGCCATAAGTCAGGAAAGCCCCGGGCTGCCCGGCATCGCCTTCGGCTGCAACTGTGGACACGGGAATAAAAGCCGCCGCGGCCAGCAGGCCGGCCATGCCGAGTTGAAATACGCTTTGTCTTATCATTCGCCCGGTTCTCATTTCAGCACCCCCACCCGACGCTTGAATTCTTGGGCCCCGGTACTTCCCCGCGCCGTGATTTTAACCAGGTATATGCCGTTGGCAACAATCCGCCCCTCGCCATTCCGGCCGTCCCATGCCCAGTTCGCCCCCCCGGCGGAAGTAGCATTTTGGGATATGGTATCCCCTGCTGTTTCACTCAAATTTTCGGACAGTACCAAGCGGCCAAACGCGTCATAAATCCTGATCTCGACATTCCCCCGGCTTTCCAGATAATAATTAATCGAAGTACTCTGGCCTTGCGCAGGATCAAACGGATTAGGGTAATTGAGAATTGCTCCCGGCTGAGCCGCGGCCACCGAAACTTTCACCGGTATTATAGTCTCGGCATATATATGCTGCGTGGTTGTATGCTCGGCCCGCACCCGGATATGGGCTTCCTCATTGACCACTCCGCCGGTGAAATCGCAATACGCGTTCCCGTCAATATTCGCGGCGGTCCGGCTTACGGAGAGAAAACCACTGCCCGCGACCTGGTCAAACTTCACGACGAAAGAATGGAGATCGCTGGGGGTGGGATTGCCGTACTGGTCTAAAATACGCGCTGTGATGTGGGTGGTGTGTTGGGCTTGCACCTGAGCCGGATCCAAGGTGGCCTGGATTGCTGCCGGGACATTAGGCAGAACTTCAATAGGCGTAGTAGAAACGCCGATCAGGTAAATTGATCCACCTCCGGTTTTTTCTCCGCGTAACCAGATGGACTCGGCCCGGTCGTAGGTAAAGTTATGCCCGGAATACTGCCCCATGGTCAGGGAAAGATTCTCACTCTGCCCTCCCCAATTTCCCAAGGCTGGATCCGAAGTACCTGTCATATAACGGTTTATCTTGAACACATCGCTGTTGGTGGGAAGCACCTGGTCCGGATCCCCTTCCTGGCTGGAAACCGTGGCGGTGAGGGAAAAGGGCGCGCCGGCCGTAACTTGCGAAGGCACTTTAAGATGCAACCATGCCACGGAAGCGGAATCCGCCCATACTTGTTTGGTATTATTAATCGCATCCGGACAAGTAAAGCCAGTAGTAATAAGCCCGGTCATCGTTAAGCGAAGCGTAAACCAAGCCCGGCCATCACTGGTATTAAATGATGCCGGCGTAATTACGGCGCCTACGCCGGAACCTGCTATAGAAGTACTCGGGAAACTCTGGTCCCAATTCCAGAAATCATCCACTACGTAAACTGTAACCGGATGACTGTATCCTTCGATAAGGTGACGGGGTTCAATGGGCGTTACGCCCGGAGAAAACCCCGGGGTGTGCGTCTCGCCCGGCACTAAAATTAAGAGCTGCGTTCCCGGTCCGGCATTAACGTCAATAACAGCCGTTCCCGTGCCTCCGCCCGCGTCGGTGCAGGTAAGCGTGACATTATCATCTGCCGCTATAAATTGCATAGTATTGGTTGACCATTCCCCGCCGACAAAACTTCCGGAAACCGTCGGGGATACGGTTCCGGGGTGAGGACTTACGGTAAAGTTAACTGTATCCTTATAGGAAGTATCCATGGTGTCATCCGCTTTAAAAGCGGTTATCGTGACCGCCAGATTATCGCCAGCCTGCACCGGCGAGTCAATGGCAATAAGAAAGTAATCTGCCGCCGACGCGCTCAAAGGCAGACCCAAAAGTAAAATAGAGAGCAGCATTTGAATAGTACGTTTCAAATCATTCACCTCTTAAGAAGTATTTTAACTTTTTTGTTATTATAAATGGTGAACCGGAAATAACAAAGTGAAATCGAGCGGAAAAATGAAAAAAGTTGGGTCAACTGACAAATAGCCCGGCGTCCGGATCGACTATTTATGCTCTCGGATGGTACTGCCGGTGAACGGCCTGAAGCCGGCTACGGTCTATGTGAGTATATATCTGGGTAGTATTGATATCCGCGTGCCCGAGCATTTCCTGGACTACTCTCAGATCCGCGCCTCCAGCCAGAAGATGTGTGGCAAAAGAATGACGCAAAGTATGCGGCGAAATGGACTTAGTGATTCCGGCCCGCCGGGCGTAACGCCGGATCATTTTCCAGAACCCCACGCGGGTAAATCCCTTGCGCCCCCAAGAGAGAAAAAGCGGCTGCGCTCCATCCCCCGCGCCGCGTTCCCGCAAGTAGCGCCGGGTAACGGCCAAAGCCGTGCTCCCAATAGGCACCAGTCGTTCCTTGTGACCCTTGCCCTTCACGAGCAGGTATCCCTCTTCCCAGTTGATCCGATCCGGGGTGATTTCCACCAGCTCTGTAACCCGCAGCCCGGCGGCGTATAATAACTCCAACATGGCGCGATCGCGCAAGCCGTGACGGGATTCAAAATCCGGGGCCCGGAGCAGTTTCCCCACTTCTTCGACATTAAGAATATCGGGCAGTTTTTTCCACAACCGGTAGGATTCAAAATCCTCCGTAGGATCACAATTATTCAGGCCTTCGTTTATAAGAAAGCGGTGCAGCGCCCGTAAAGAGACCAGCATGCGCACAATTGTGGCGGAAGCTTTACGACGGCCCATAAGTGCACCTAGAAAATCCTGGATCTTTTCCCGGCCGGGCGGACAGCACGGATTAAACTCCAGATTCTGATGTTTTAAGTATGCCAGGTACTGTGAAATGTCACTGCCATACGCCGCCAGGGTATTGGAGGCAAGGCCTTTCTCGGCCGCGAGAAAATTGAAGAAATCCCCGAGCCAGGACGGCAGGTTTTGTGGAATCACAAATATGGATCTTCCGGGATCAGATAATTCCGAACATAATCCCGGACCCCGTCTTCCAGGGAATGGAAGTCTCCCGTATATCCGGCGCGCCGCAGTTTTTCGATCGCGGCTTCGGTTTTATACTGGTAGCGGTCGCGCAAGTTTTCCGGCATCTCTATGAATTCTATTTGGAGCGGGCGGTCCAGGGCCGTAAAGACGGCCTGCGCCAGGTCTTTCCATGTCCGGGCACGGCCCGTACCTATATTATAAATTCCGTTTACCCGGGTCTGGCCGAGCAGCCACCAAATGACTTCCACCACATCCTTGATGTATATGAAATCACGGACCTGCTCTCCATCCCGGTAGGCCGGCAAGTAGGATTTGAAGAGCTTGACTTGGCCGGTAGTTTTGATCTGGCCCCAGGCCTTGTGAACCACACTGCGCATTTCGTCCTTATGATATTCATTCGGCCCAAAAACGTTGAAGAATTTCAAGCCGGCCAGATGATTAATCGCTCCGGACCTGAGGGCCCAAAGATCAAAAAGATGTTTGGAATAGCCGTACATGTTCAGTGGTTTCAAGCGAATGGTGGTTTCGTCTGAATCCGAATATCCCAGCGAGCCGTTGCCGTAAGTGGCCCCGGAACTGGCATAGATGAACCGCACCTTCCGGGACAGGGCCCACTCCGCCAACCGTTGCGTGTACTGGTAATTATTCCGCATAAGATAATGGGAATCCCGTTCCGTGGTGGCGCTGCAGGCCCCCATGTGTACCAAAGCCTTGATATTCCCCGGCAACGCGTCGGCCTTGATTTTTTCCAGAAATTCAGCATGGTCAAGATAATCCGTAAAATGCCGGTTTACTAAATTCCGCCATTTGTCCGAGGTATCCAGGGCGTCAACCACCAGAATGTCCTTGATGCCCGCCTCATTGAGTTTCCAAATCATGGCGCTGCCGATAAAACCCGCTCCGCCGGTGACGACTATCATGTGTTTACTCCTGTTGGGCGGCCACTGAGAGCCGCCTTTACTTTATTTATTCAGGCGGCTACGGTCCCAACTTAACCATCCGCATCCGGCGAATAATTTGCTTTCTGATCTCGTTGATGGGATAAATCCCATCCGCCGCCCCTGCCTCCTGCACGGCTCGCGGCATACCGAAAACCACGCTGGTCGCTTCATTCTGGGCTATGCTCTGCCCGCCCTTTTCCTTTACCCTGACCGCGCCTTGGGCTCCATCCCGCCCCATGCCGGTTAATACTACGGCCAGTGTATTGCAACCGTAAAGTTCAGCCACGGATTCCATGGTTACATCCGCGGACGGACGCACGTTGTGGCGTGCTGGTCCCCGGTGCAGCCGGATAATTTTCCGCCCGCTCTCGTTGACGGCTATCATATGATATCTGCTTGGAGCCAAATAAACCTGGCCGGCCAATATAACGTCTCCCTCTTCCGCCTCCTTTACCCGCAACTCGCTGATCTGGTCCAGGCGCTCGGCCAGCAAATGAGTAAATCCGGGAGACATGTGCTGAACCACCAGCACCGCGGCTGGAAAATCCGCCGGAAGCCCGGGAATAACTTCATATAGGGCCCGCGGCCCGCCCGTGGAACTGGCAATCACTACGATCTGTTGGCCGGCCGTTAAAGCTTTGAATTCCGGTATGCTTTTTTTGAATTTTTCGAATTCCAGAAATTTAAGCCGGGAAACCTCGACCTGGGATGCCATGCGCACCTTGGTCACGAGGCTGTCCGCCACCTCATCCATGTCTAGGCTGATAGGCCCCGAGGGTTTGGAAATAAAATCAACCGCCCCATATTCCAGGGCCTTCATCGTAGTCTCCCCGCCGCTTTCGGTATAGGCCGAGAGTATAACCACCGGGGTGGGACACTCGCTCATGATATATCCCAGGGTTTCCAGCCCGGCCAACCTCGGCATTTCAATATCCAGGGTGATCACGTCGGGTTTATAATCCGTTATTTTCTGTAATGCATCCAGACCGTCACGGGCCGTGGCCACTACTTCCATGTCATCCGCTTTATTCAGGATGGCGCTAATGGTCTTCCGCATGAAAGCGGAGTCGTCAGCCACCAAAACTTTTAATATCTTCCGGGTTTCCATGAATATTATCCGGCGGGATTCACTTCGCCAAAGCCCGTTCGACCGCTTCAATAACCCGCGGAGGCTGGAAAGGTTTGATTACAAAATCCTTGGCTCCGGCCGCAATGGCTTCTATTACCATGGCCTGCTGACCCATCGCGCTGCACATGATAATTGCCGCCTGGTTATCAAATTCGATAATCTCTTTCACCGCCTCAATGCCGTTAACTTCGGGCATAATGATATCCATAGTGGTCAAATCCGGCCGCAACTGCTTATACATTTCGACCGCCTCGCGCCCGTCCCTGGCCTCGCCAACAATTTCATAATTTTGTTTGGTAAGGATCCCCCTAATCATCACCCGCATGAAAGCGGCGTCATCGGAAATGAGGATTTTAGCTGGCATTAATCTTCCTCCTGGTTTTGATTGCTAGGCCCTTCCGGTTCCCCACCGGTCAAGCTTTTAATAGGTACCTGGTCAATTTGCTTCGTTTCCTGCTGGGAAAGAACCTTATCAAAATTCAATAATATAATGATACGGTCATGAAATTTCGCGATTCCATCCAGATATTCCCCCCCAATGTCGGCTATAATGGGCGGAGGAGGTTCAATGACATTAACCGGCACACTGACAACTTCAGTAACCGAATCCACTATCATGCCCAAAACATAGTTCTCTATTTCCACTTCCATAATACGTTGCTTTTCAGCCGGCGTGTCCTGGGGGAACGCGAAGCGCTGCCGCAAATCCAGAACCGGAATTACTTTTCCCCGCAGGTTAATAACGCCTACAATAAAATGCGGGGCGCGCGGCACCCGGGTAATTTCCACCATGCGCAATATTTCATATACCTGCTGAATGGGCGCCCCAAATTCTTCATCGCCCAGCCGAAAAACCACAAACTTCATCTCATTGTTCATTTTTTGGTTGGAATACATATTATATGTCCCGCTCCCCGGCCAATGCGGTTCGGACGCGCATAATGCCATTCTTCGCAAAAAACTCTACTGAGCGCCCCACGCTCCCACCGGTATCTTCTCCCACCAAAGGAATTCCGGTCTGCTCCAGTTGCTCCTTAACGGCTGCCACGTTGCGTTGGCCCACATTAAAATTTCCCCTCGTGGCAGTACTCCTCGCAATTATAAACATGTTAGCGCCACCGACTATTTTAGCCTTGAGTCGCTGCTTGGAAATACCCATTTTTTCAAAAGTTTTAAGCATAATCATTATCGCGGTATCCGCAAATTTGGCGGGACTGGTCTCTTGACGAAACCGCAATTGTTTGGAATCCGGAAGCATGATATGCGCCATAGCCGCGCTCTTGGTCTTTTCATCCAACAAACCCAAACCAACACATGATCCTAAACCAAAAGTAACCAGGGTATCCTGGTTCTGCGCCAGTTTCCAGTCCGCCATGCCTACCTTAATTCTCTCCAACGTTAACCACCCCGGACGCTTTTTGAATAGCACTGATTATGGTCTCCAGTGCATCTTTTTCCGGTATCAGGAAAAAACTCCCGGAAATCTTGTTCTCGGTCTCCATAATTTCCGTCCGCAGCAGTAAGGCGCACTGGTTCTCCTGGGAGAGTTCCGCCAATATAGTATTGAGAACCGCAGTAAAACTGTCAATTGCTAAAGCCGGCACTGAAGGAATCATGCGCAGATCAAGGAATTTAGACATGGCATTCAGGTAAGCCCCGGATAAGATAGTACCCAGTTCCTTCAAGGCGGACAGCTTTATCTCATCCAGCATGGAACCGGTTCCAATCGGCTGGTTCATCATTAGGTCCGTAAGGCTTAGCAGGTTTTCATGCGGAAAAGTCACGAGAATCTTGGAGGGCACATCGCCATATACTTCCAGATAAATACCCGCGACGGTTTTTTCCATATCGCCTACGATGTCGGGCACCTGCTCTATGGGTATGAGCAAAACTTCAGGCACGGACATATCTATCGTTCGTCCGACTAATTGGGAAAGCGCCGTAGCGGCGTTACCGGAACCGATATTCCCCAATTCCTGAAAAGCATCCCGGTAGAAATCGTTCAAATGGCTGGAATTCATTATTTCACTCCTCTTCCCTTTCGATTTTTTGAATGTTTTCAATTACGCTGGAAGGTTGGAAAGGTTTCACAATAAAATCCCGCGCCCCGGCTTGCATGGCCTCCACTACCAGAGCTTGCTGTCCCATGGCGCTGCAGATAATAATCTTGGCATGCTTATCTATTTCGACAATTTTTTTCACCCCTTCAATGCCGCCTACCTCGGGCATGATTAAATCCATCAAGACGATATCCGGTTTAACTTCTTGGTAGATTTCAACGGCTTGTCGCCCGTTTTCCGCCTCACCCACCACCTCATAACCATGACTGCTTAAAATATTCCGCAACATCATGCGCATAAACGACGCGTCATCCACGATTAAGATTTTGCTGGCCACTTTCCATTCTCCTCCCTGCTAATTTATTCCTTTATCCGCTAGAGTGCCGCTTCTCCAGACTCTCCCGTACGCAAACGCACCGTCTCTTCCACCGGCAAGACAAAAACTTTCCCGTCCCCCAGCCGTCCCGTCCCCGCCGCAGTCATCAGTCGTTGAATGGTCTTCGGGATTTGTTCATCCGTCAACACTATTTCTAACATAATTCGAGGCTGAAATTCAACCCTGTAATTTCGATCCCCTTCATTTTTTAACTGCGAACGACGGATGCCGAAACCCTTGACATCATAAACCGTCATTCCTTGAATCCCATCATCCAGCAAGGCCTGCTTAACCGCCTCCAGTTTTCCCTCTTGAATAATACACTTTATCAGCTTCATGCCTTGCTCCCGGGGTTAGTCGCTTGCTTCATTACTGTCTAAATCAATCTGGATACCGGCTTTTGAACCCAACTTTCCTTTCCGCGATAGGAACTAATTAACGGATAATACGTTCTTTCCGGGCTCCCGGCGCATAACAAAACTGCTCCCTCCAATCCTGGACGTTCCGCAATTTTTCCGTCGCCCGCATGGCGGCTTCGGTGTTGGGCGCCAGCTTGATAAATGATTCCCAAGCCGCTATGGCTTCATTCCACCAATTACGCCGGCTGTAAATTCGTGCCAAACGGTTATATACTTCTATATGTTTCGGATTCAAATCCAGGGTCCGGCGGTATGCCACTTCGGCTTCATCCAGCCATCCCTTCTGGAAATAAACCTCCCCGAGATAATAATGCGCGTCAGGGTAATGGGGATTCAAAGCCACGGCTCGAAGCAAAGCCGCCAGCGCTTCGTCCAGTCTCGCGATTTTTTTATAAATCAGCCCCAGGTTGGTACAGGCTTCCACATATTGGGGATTAATCTCCA
Source organism: Candidatus Firestoneibacteriota bacterium (assembly GCA_030635415.1). Taxonomy (GTDB): domain Bacteria; phylum Oederibacteriota; class JAAXVQ01; order JAAXVQ01; family JAUVAV01; genus JAUVAV01. The sequence continues at coordinate 3,002 of DAOVYW010000033.1, read as the reverse complement.
GGGCGCGTCCGTATTCCCGGATAGCTTCTTCAAACCGATCGGTATTCCGATATACATTCGCCAAATCATAGTGGGCCGCAGCATTTTCCGGATCGGCTTTAATGTCCGCCTGCAATTTCTCGATAGCCTCATTGAATATTTCCTTCTTTTTGGCGGCCGCCGCTAAATTATGCCGGGCGGTTTCGTAATCCGGTTCGATCTCCAGCGCCCGCTGAAACTCTTCAATGGATTTATCATAAATGCCTTTCTGATAGTAAACCACCCCCAAATTGTTAAACGCCTTGGCATACTGCGGATTAAGCGCAATCGCCCGACGATACTCTTCCTGGGCGTCCTCAAAATTACCCGCGCTTTTGTACGCCATTCCCAGGGAATTATGGGCTATGGCATTGTCCGGATCAAGCGCCAGGGCTTTCTGGTATTCAATCACCGCTTCTTCAAAGCGGCCCTTTTCGGCCAAGGCCAGTCCCAAATAGATATTAGCCTCACTATCCTGAGCATAGACCGGCGAGAGATCGACCGCCCGGCGGAATTCATTCACCGCTCCGTCAAAATTATTATGGCCGTAATAATAAATACCCAGTTGGTAATGAGCATCAGCGTAATGGGGGTTTTTGTCAATCGCCCGTTCAATCTCGGCAATTGCCGCTTCCCCTTTCCCGTGTTTGTAATAGATAATGCCCAGTTCATAATGACCGCGAACATTGTCCGGATCGTTTTGAAAAACCTTTTGCAACTGTTCCTCCGCCTCGTGAAAAAGCCCCTGATGACGATAGACAATTCCGGCATTGATATAAGCCTCGGCATATTTCGGATCAACCGCCAGCGCCCGCTGGAACTTCTCCAGCGCCTCCGGCAGTTTTCGGGCCTCAAAATAAATTTCACCCAGGTTATTTAGCAGTTCGGCATCATGGGGACGCACCTCCACCGCCTTCTCATACTGTTGGAGCGCTTCATTCAACAACCCCTTAAGCCAATAAGCCTTGCCCATTTCCCGGTAAGCGGAGGCGGGATCGGTTTCCGCCGCCACGGAAGACTCCGGAGAAAGCGAATCCTCCTCGGTTCGATAGTAATCAATCGCCAGATTAGTCGTGGACTGCGAATAACCGGGATTGATTTCAACTGCCCGCGCGAATTCCCTTTCCGCTTCCTTGTTTTTCCCTTTATCTCCGTAAGCAAAACCAAGATTATAGTGCGCCACTGCGAATTCCGGGTTAATTTCCACCGCGGTTGAAAATTCTTTTATAGCCTGATCGTAAAGCCCCTTATTATAAAAAACCTCCCCCAGAGTATTATGCAGTTCTGCAAAATGGGGCGCTTTTTTAATGGCTGCTTCCAAAACCCCCAGGGCCGCTTCAAGTTTTCCCATACTTTTGTATACGACCCCCAGGGCGTTTATGGCAAAAAGATGGGAAGGCGTAATCTCTATGGCTTTCAGATATTCCGCGATCGCCGGCTCGTAACGCCCGGTATACCTAAAAGCGTTACCAAGATTATAATGCGCATCCGCATCTTCCGGATACATCTCGCCAGCCCGCTGGTAGGCGCCAATGGCGCGGTCGTAAATACCGGTGTTTTTATTCACCGCCTGTAGATTCTCCATCGCCTGGGTCAAGTTATAATCAATTTCCAGCGCCCGCTTGAATTCCTTGACCGCCTCAACATACATCCCCTTGGAGTAGTAAAAAACCCCCAGATTATTATGCGCGGAGGCATCATTTTGATCTATGCCATATTCAAATTCGCGCATGCTCCGGGCATCGTCTTCGCTCATGACGTCTCAGCCGCCTTTCCCGGAACGCCCCCCCAGGTTATCTCTTCCATGATATTGGACAATTGTAATAAAGTAATCAACCGCTTATCCGTTTTACCGACCCCATAAATATAACGGGTATTTATCCGTTGCAGGATTCCCGGGTTGCTTTCAATTTGCTCCATCGGTAATTGCATCACCGATTCCACGCTATCGACTACCAGGCCGACTATTTGGGACGAGAATTCCACGATGATAATTCGGGTATTCTCGTCTACCGGCCGGGGCGGCAAACCCAGCCGTTGGGATAAATTCACTATTGGTATAATGGTTTCGCGGTGTTGCAATATCCCCATAATAAATTGTGGCATGCGCGGTAATTTATTTACTTCCCGCCACCGGATGATTTCACGCACGAAAAGCGCCTCAAACGCAAATTCCTCGTCCCCCAAATGGAAAATAATCACCAGCAGCCCTTGCAAAGCCTGCAGCACATCCTGCTCACGGATATAACCCATCCGAATCAAAATTTTCCCCAACGGTTCGGCGCTGCGCTGTTGCTCTTGCAAAGCCAGGCTCAGTTCATTTTTTTTAAGCTGTCCGTTTTGCAGCAGCAATTCACCCAGCGATCGTTCCTGTCTTCGTTCGATAAAGGCCATAACCGCTTATCCTTTTATGAATTTAATGTTGTTGCGCAATATTTCGTTATTCGGATCCATGGCCAAAGAGGTTTCCCAGGCCTGCAAAGCCCGCTGGTTTTCTTTCCGCTTGTAATAAATATTTCCCATCTTCAGATACGCCTCAGCATGGCGGGATTCCATCGTGATCACGGCTTGAAATTCCTCCAGGGCCCGGTCGTAATCAGCAACACGGTATAAAAGATTGGCCAAACCCAGGTGCAGGCTGACATCGGATATCAGCCCCAAGGCTTGCTCATACTCATGCAAAGCCTGATCGATATCATTCTGCTGATCATAGATAAAAGCCAGCATTTTGTGAAGACTGGCATCATTCGGATTGATTTCCAAAACCTGCTTATACTCCATAATGGCTTCTTCCCGTTTTCCCAACTGAGCGTAAATCTGTCCCAACTGAACATGCGCTTCTCCGTTCATGGGATTTATATTTAGAACCTGTTTAAGATAATCTCCGGCTTCTTCCCATCGTCCCATTTTCGTCAACAGAATTCCAAAACTCAGTAATCCCATGGCATCCTTAGGACTAATTCCCATGACGTGCCGGTAGGCGG
>DAOVYW010000129.1 GCA_030635415.1 Candidatus Firestoneibacteriota bacterium | reverse complement strand
GGTATAAAGCCTATCCGTTAAAATATCAAAATCAAAAGCGGACCGATCGGCGGCGCACAATTTTTGCATCCCTTGATAGAACCGGTAAATTTCATAAGCTTCAAAAGCGCGGACAGCGTCCTGACTAAACTCATGGAGCCGGTGCAGCATCAATTGGTCCAGCGGTTCCAGGTCTTTATAATCCAGCGCCTGCGCCGGCGCAAAACCGTGCAGATTGCCTAAAAGAAAGCGCAAAGTATTGCGAATCCGGCGGTAGGCATCCACCGTACGTTTAAGAATTTCATCGGAAACCCGGACATCATTTTGAATGTTCTCCGAAGCTACCCAAAGCCGCAAAATATCCGCTCCGCCGTAGCGTGCCAAAGCTTGCTCGGCCGTAATAAAATTGCCGAGGGATTTTGACATTTTATGACCTTCTCCGTCCACTGTATATCCATGGGTTAATACCGCCCGATAGGGCGCCTGGCCGGTAATCGCGTCCGCGGTTAAAAGGGAAACCTGAAACCATCCCCGATGCTGATCCGAACCTTCCAGGTAAAGATCCGCCGGAAATCTTAATTCCCGGCGCTGGTTTAAAACCGCGGCATGGCTCACACCCGAGTCAAACCAGACATCCAGAATATCCGTTTCCCGGCGAAAGACCTGGGCGCCGCATTGGAGGCAATGAGTTCCGGCCGGCAGTATGGTTTCAGGTTCTTTGTAAAACCAGGCATCCGCACTTTCCGCGGCGATTAAATTTTCCACAGTCTTAAAAACCGCGGCTGAGATCAGGGGCTCGCCGCACTCCTGGCAATAAAAAACCGGAACCGGAACACCCCAGGCGCGCTGGCGGGAAAGACACCAGTCCGGTCTGGCTTCCACCATTGCCGCCATCCGGTTTCGGGATTTTCCAGGAATCCAGGTCACCTCTTGGTTGATATGCTTCAGTAAGCGTTCCCGAAACCCCTCCCGATTCACATTTAGAAACCACTGTTCCGTCGCGCGGAAAATAACCGGGGAATGATGCCGCCAGCAATGAGGATAGGGATGGCTGATTTCGCCGGCCTGCATTAGCGCTCCCCGTTCACGCAGAAGATTTATTATTTTGGGATCGGCGTTAAAAACCAACTCTCCCTGCATCTCGGGAAAATCCGGGGTAAAACAACCGTCAGCCCCTACAGGGTTATAAACCTCCAGGCCATGCATACGGCCTATAGTGTAATCTTCCTGCCCATGCCCCGGAGCGGTATGCACGCAGCCCGTTCCTGCCTCCATGGTCACATGCGTTCCGGTAATAACCGGAACCAACATATCTAAAAAAGGGTGCCGCAAGCGCAAGCCGGCCAAAGCCCCCCCGGAAATTTCGGCTTTCAAAGTATAGGGACGTCCGAAAGTCTCCCAATTTGACTCCACCAGTTTCCTGGCTAAAATATAATACTCGCCTTCCGATTCCACCAGCGCGTAGGTTAAGTCGGGATGAACAGCCACCGCGCGATTAGCCGGCAGGGTCCATGGCGTAGTGGTCCAGATGGGAATGAAAACCCGGCCCTCCGGGCGGTCTCCCAGGCCGGCCGGCCAGCCTTCCACCAGTTCAAAACGCACTGTAATCGAGGGACTGGCATGCTCCTGATATTCCACTTCCGCTTCCGCGAGCGCGCTCCCGCAATCCATACACCAATAAACCGGTTTTAAACCGCGGTAGATATAACCCTGGACCGCCAGCTCTCCGAAAATCTTTACGATCACCGCCTGATATTTCGGATCCATGGTAAGATATGGTTTTTCCCAATCTCCGAAAATTCCCAAACGCTTGAATTGCTCCCGTTGCTTTTGAATATATTTCCCGGCATAAAGACGGCATTCGGTTCTAACCCGGCGGCTGTCGGCCTTCTCCGCTTCGGATAGTTTTTCCACCACCTTATGTTCAATCGGCATGCCGTGGCAATCCCAGCCCGGAATATAAGGCGCATCAAACCCTCTCATGCTTTTATATCTAATGATCATGTCCTTGGAAATTTTATTAAAGGCGGTTCCGATATGCACATCGCCATTGGCGTAAGGTGGTCCATCATGAAGAATAAACTTGTGTTTTCCCTTTCCCTCCCGGCGCAGCATAGCGTAAATATCCATTTCCCGCCAGCAGGCCTGCTGGGCCGGTTCCCGGACACTTAATTCCGCCTTCATGGGAAATTCGGTTTGGGGCAAATTCAGGGTTTCGCGATAATCCATAATTAAAACTCCACTTTATCTTTTGGGTAAAAACCGGGTTTCATCTTATCACCCGCCTGGTAAAACTGTCAACTGCTCTACTTTTTCCAGCGGCGGGCGGAGAGACCGGAAGTGGTTACGAAGATTTCAAATTGTTGCCCGCTGCGAGCCGGTTTGGAAACCGCGTTTCCATAAACCGCTTCCACTAAAGGAAAAGATTCTCCATATCGTGACAAAAACCACCAAATCCAGTCTTTTCCCGGTGTCAAGGCGTAAGCACGGTGAGGCCGGCGACTTTCCTCCGCTGCTGATTGGTAGATTCCTTTAATCTGATTCAAACGATAAGCAGTATGCAATCCCATTAGATTCGCCTTGGGATTCCATTTTAAGATATGGGCGTTAATTTCCCAGTTATCACCATACAAGCTATAGGTCTGGGGCGCTGAAGTCCGGCCTTGAGAGATGGCCTTAAAGCGGACTATTATAATTTTCTCCTCCGGATTCCATTCCAGACACTCGATTGTTCCCACCAGGTCCTGCCGGGTAAAAGTGGTATAAGTACGCAAGGTAGTCCCGGCCAGCAATACGGAAAGTGAAAAAAACATCAGAATCAAGGCGGTTAATAAATTCGTTAATCCTTTTCCCCATCTCAGGCGCGGACGGCGGGCGGAAGCCTGCTCCCTCCGCCAAAAAGGTTCCAGTAAGCCGATGATAGTCCTTACTAAAACTATTACCGCGCCTACTGATAAAAGTATGCCAATAAAAATCAAGGCACTTCCGTTTTGCAGATACTTAAAAAAATCAAATTCGAAAGGCATATGACTCCATTCTTACTTTCCGACCAGTTGGGGTAAATCCTCCCACCCCACAGACATCTGCTCGCCATTGGCCATATTCTTAATTTCCACTTTTTCCGGGTTCTTACTGGTAGCCCATAAGGCCCAACGCGCTCCCCAGCGGTCGGCCCGCTTCATCATCGCCTTGACACTCTTGGGTTCATGCTCCAGTCCGACACGCAATCCCTGGCGGCGCAAGGCCATTACTTTAAAAAAAGTCCGGGTAGTATCAGCTCCGGGCGATACTACATATATATCAAAAAAACCCCGGGATTTATCCGGCTCGCGCGGTAATATTTCCAGAATTCGTTCCACCCCTAAAGACCAGCCAACCGCCGGTGTAGGCGGACCACCTAACTCGGTCACCAGATTATCATAGCGCCCGCCGGCAGCCACTGCATTCTGCGCCCCCAGGTCGGAAGAGGTCACTTCAAAAACTGTCCGGGTATAATAATCCAGACCGCGCATGAGACGGGAATCCTTTTGGTATTTAATGCCCGCCCGGTCCAGCAGGCTTAAGACCTCCTCATGGTGAAGAGCGCAATCCGCGCAAAGATCATCCTGCATAACCGGCGCCCGTGCCATCAGCTCCCGGCAAACCGGCTGTTTACAGTCAAAAACACGCAAGGGATTCTTATCCAGCCGGAGACGGCAATCGCCGCAAAGCCGCGATTGGCAGCCGCGAATATATACTTGCAACTTCCGGATATATCCCGGCCGGCATTCCGGACAGCCGACCGCATTAAGCAGAAAGACTAAGTGCTGCAAGCCCAGGGAGCCTAAAAAATCCTCAAGCATGATGATGACCTCGGCGTCAATCATTGGCAGCGCTGAGCCCAGCACTTCCACTCCGATCTGGGTAAACTGTCTTAATCTTCCCCGCTGCGGACGTTCATACCGGAACATAGGTCCGATATAGTAATAACGCAGCACACCCGGCGAAACCTTATCCATCTCATGTTCGATATAGGCCCTGACTACCGAAGCCGTGGCTTCCGGCCTTAAAACCATCTGCCGCGCGTTTTCTTTCCGGCTGTCCTCATCCTGATCCTTGGACGGTACAAAAAACATCTCTTTATTGACTATGTCCGTTCCCTGCCCAACTCCTCGTTCAAATAACCGGGCATGCTCCAGCAATGGCGTCCTGATCTCTCCACAGCCATAACACGCCAGAAGCTTACGGGCCTGGCTTTCGAGTCTTTGATAGAGATATGCCTCCACAGGAAAAACATCCCGCGTGCCTTTTACCGCTTGATAAGTATAGTTTTTCAGCATAGCGTCCAATCCTGGCAAAATAAATGTTAATTAGTGCCTGTTGCGAAAAGTTTTTTTATTTCTTTATGGTGCCGTCATTCCGGCGTGCTTTAAGCCGGAATCCAAAAAAATACTGCAAGATGCTTCCTGGATACCGGCCTGTCCTGCCCGTCCTGGATGATTTTGTCCAGGGGATGGTTTAGTCCAGGGCTTCCGCCGGTATGACGAGCTCAACTTATCTTTCCACAACCAAAACTAATCAATGCACCTGCCGCAATTTCCCTTTATGCAATTCCAGAAAAACGGGCGCTCTCCTGATTTCCCCATCCGGTTCTACTATCGCTCTTCCCGTGACGCCCTTATAGGCACGCACTTTCAAGAGCCGGCGTTGGAAATCTTCCCGGCTGACTTTGGGGCCACGAATTTGCTTAAGTATGGCCGCCACCAGGTAAAACACATCATACGCCTGAACAGCTAATAAGGAAGGGCGGGTGGAAAACCTGGTCTCAAAGTGCTCCACAAAATCCCGAGAGCGGGCCGCAGGATTGTCGGGCCAAAACCCGGTAGCGAAAACCGCGCCGTCAAGCACTTCCGCGCCTTGACGCAGTAATTTGGAATTCAACCAGGTATCGGATCCGAATATCGGAACCTTTAAATCGTAAAAAGCCAGCTGCGATCCTATCAAGACAGCATCCTGGGCCGGAACCGGAAGATAAATCGCTTCAATATCTTTAGTATTTTCCTCCGGAGCAATGCTCTTACTCCATTTTTTAGAGAAATGCTTTAGTTCCCTGCCATCACGGGCCCTTACCAGACGAATATCTATTTGATATTGAATGGGTATCGGCACTCCCGGCTTGGTTGATGGGTTATCTTCAATTTGCCTTACCTGGCCAAGCACCAGAACCTGCACCCCCAGAGACTCCCCCAAGCTTTTCCAGGCCTGGGGACTCAGAGATAGCGGCGATAAGCCTAAATTCTTTAAAGCCTTAAATGTTTCTTTCTGGGTCAGTACTTTAAGGCCGGGCTTGACTGCTAAAGCATAGGAAAATTTTTCCGTAATCCACTTCCCCAGTGCTTGCTCCTGTGTCTGATCACCTTGCTCGGCAAACCTGATAATTGCCACGCGTTTTCTGGAAATCGGAGCAGGCGTAACCTTTTTATCCCGGGAATCCTTGCTATCCTTAAGGTGGGGAGCAATTCTCTGAGCCGAGTGATACGCAACATTCTCCAGCAGACGTTCCAGATTTTTCCGCTCCCTTACTTCCAGATCTTTAAGCCGGCCGGGATCCACTCCCCCCAAATCCAGCATTTGTTTTCTAAAATCCGCGGCTCCTTGAGGATATTCCAAGCGGGCCGCTACTTCGCCCCCGAGTTCTTGAAACTTGGATTCAAAGGCCTCAGCCAGCGAACGGTCATAGCGAGCTGAACCATGTAGGATTCCAATCCGCCGGCAATTCCCCCGCAAAAAGGCATATTCGGCCATAGCCTCTCCCTGTTCTTGATTAGTAAGCATATAGCGAAAAAGATAATCCGATCTGGCTGCCAGTCTGGATTCCGATGCGGCTGGAGAAATTACCGGAATATGACGCTTTTTCAAGACCGGAATCAGCGCTTTAACCGAACTGGAGAGTGCCGGACCGATGACCACCATCACTTTCTCCAAATCCATCAGACGCTGTAACCCGGCTACGGCGCCGTCAGTCGTACCCTTACTGTCTATGGGCACTAATCCCAGATATTTACCTTCTGAACGATAGCGATTAATCTCCTCGAGAGCTAATTCCAGACCTTGTTGAATGGTTTTGCCGTAAGGTGCATAAGCTCCGCTTAAGGGCAGCAGGCATCCTATCCGGTTGCGATTAACCGGTACGATCCGCGCTGCTTTTCCCATGAGTTCCCAGGCTAGAGAAACAAATTTGCTCTCCGGGTAGAGATCAATAAAGCTGGTGAACGCCTGGATAGCCGCATTGGGATTACCGCCATCCAGATTGCGTTTTCCGGTTACAAAAAGTGCCTGTTGGTTCCAATCGGTTGTGGGATAAGTGGCGCGGACTCTGGCTAATTCCGCCAGATTAAGCTCATCATTAATTATTTTACCGGCGAGAGTCTGGACGGCTGTTGCCATCTCTGTACTACTGTCCGGGATATTCCGTAAATCACCTAACAAGGCCAAAGCTTCCAGGTTTTTTTCTCGTTTTACCCGGGCACGCGCCGCCATCAGACCGGCCGGAAAAGCCCATTCAGAATACGAAAAACGTTTGTATACTTTCAGGAAGCCCCTTTCGGCCTTATTCCATTGGGAATTATTAAATGCGTCTTGAGCGATCCAGTACCGGGCTTTGACGGCATTGGGATCGCGAGGACTAATAGCTATCAGGGCTTTGTAATTGTTAAGTTCCTGAGGCGTAACTGGCATATATGGATAAGCTATTACCGCGTTGGGCGTTTTGGCCAGATAGCGCGGAGCACAGCCCGCCAGCCCGAACCCTAAAATACCCGCCAATACAAGCGCCACCGTTCCGGCTAGTCCTCGGTTTTTATGCAAAAAACTCACTCCCTTAAATTACCCGCTCTTAAGAACGGGTAATTTTCTCCGAATGGTTTCTAATTCACTTTTTTTTCGAGAATAATTTCCAGCCGCCGATTTAACTGCCGGCCTTCCGGGGTTTTATTGGCCGCTATTGGTCTGTCCGGTCCCATC
>DAOVYW010000246.1 GCA_030635415.1 Candidatus Firestoneibacteriota bacterium | reverse complement strand
GCATTTTCCATTATTCTATCAATCAGGTTGACAAAACGTGTATCTTTCAAAGGAGTGGTTATCCGTATCCGTTTTGACGGTCCTAATCCCCTGGCAAACTCCACCAGCTCTTCATAGGCTTCTATTACCTGCTTTGATTTGGGATAAAATCCCAGCCAGGGATTGAACTGCGGACCTGAAACTTCCAGTATAATATTGCTCTCTCTCACCAGTTTCTTTATAGCCGCAGTTTGCAAAGCTGAATAATATACCGGCATCAAGCGAGCAGGATTATTGGCGTCCCGGCCACCGAGTCTAAATATCGTTTCCTTATTGTTAATAGACGCTACTAATTGGGCCAGTTGGGATTGGCCCGGCTTCAATTCGCCCAGGGAAACACCGTCCATGATTTGTTTGGCCATGTCTTCTGCCGATAAATAATCCCTGGCCAGAGCCAACATCATATCCTCCGGCATGCCGCCAATTGGAAGCTTCCCGATTTTAAAAGCTATGCCCAGCAAGGCCAGACGGGAATGCTTATTGTCGATAAACTTTTTCATACCGGTCTGCCCAACCTCGGCTTTTTTTTCGGCCAGGTCGAAAACATATCTTAAAACCATTTCAAACGAGGAATCTCCCACCATCCGGGTCTGGCCATAACCGTACCTTGCGGACCAAGCCAGAGCTTTTGAAATAATGTCATCTTGCTCAATACGCGGGTCAATCACGGCTTCTTTCTCTCCCCGGCCCGCGCCAAACCATGCTGCCACTCGTTGCCTGATGTTCATCGGCAAATTCGTCAGAGATGCCACAATGGCAGGCGTTTGGCTTTTTTTCTCTCGGCCCAGGATTCTCGCGCTGTGCTGCTCCATCTTTCCCCGGGAGATAAACTGCATTACAAAATTATTTTCCCTCAGCCTGACCTCAGGCATCATCATAATCTCGGGATAATTCGTCATCACCCCATCCGGACGCAGGACGATGTAAAAATCCCGGCCTTTAATCTGAAAAGTAAATATTTTTTTTCCGGGATTGGAATGTTTCCCCTGGAACTCTAAACGCGTATTCTTTATGATCTCCGGCAGGTCCCCAACCAAAACTCCGCGCTCGGCCAAGACCGCCTCATGTTTTTTGTTCACTTCCTCTGCTCTCGCCTGGGCCGCGGGTCCTTTTAATTTTTCTGCCAGCCTGATATGTAAACGCAGTATGACTTCCTTTGCCAGGACAAGAAGTTTCTGGGACTTCACTTCCCGGAATCTGGTTGACAGCGCGAATAGCTTCTCTTTCCTGGCCAGAAGCTGGTCCAGCGGGGTGTCTTTATCGCGAATCAGGGAAAAGTAGGGATTGGGCACATCGGTTCGGGTGATGCGTGGTTTAATTGCCAGGTAGGAGACCTGATTTTCACGCAGGGCCTGCTCAACATGAGAGGCATGAAAACCGCCGGTAATCAGCACTGCCAGTTTTTGTTGGCGGCTCTGCATGTGACTTAGCAGATTACGCACAAAGGCTGATGAACGCCGGTCCGCGACTTTATAAAAATCCGCGGCCTGGGCCAGAAATCCATCCAGCCGCAATATCCCGGAATCAATATCCGGCTCCATCACGTAACGGTAACACACCTCTTCCAGGAAACGAAGCATCGCAGCTGCGGAAAACTCTTTACGATTCGAACGGAAATACCTTAAATCCTTCTCCGTAGCACTGATATTAACCAGACTCTCCATCACCTTTAGCAGGTAAAGATAGTGATCCAGTTGCCGCTGATCCGAGGAAGTATACAGCTTCCGGCGCAGAGCCCGGTCCAGGATCTCGGCGTCTTCCAGCAGGTGCTCGTAACTGAGGGTGGCAATAAGCGGCAGCTGCTGATTCATGGCATAGCGCGCCAACGCCTTATAGGAAGTGGTCTCTATTCCCTGCTTCCGGGCCTCACCCAGGAGAAAATCACAATAGTTTTCGAGAGTAATGTTTTCGTAATCATATTCCTCCCGCTTATGATCCAGTTTGGCCAACCCTATATTATAAACCGGCTTCTTGAGGCGCACTAAGGCGTCCCGGATGTCTTCGCAATAGCCCTGGCTCTCTTCATTTAAAAACGCGAGCAGGGATTTCTTATTCGCCTGGTACAAGGCCTTGTCCTCAATGCCTTCCAGTGCCAGAGGCTTATCACCCGTAGCGGCCTGGTACTCCGCTCCGGTAATCAGACCTTGCCGCATAAAGTGCCGCCCTGTGTCTATTTTGACTTTTTTAATGGGAAAGGTCGAGAGCAGGGAAACATCCACTTTTTCGCTGTCGCCTTCCACTCCGATCAGACGCAACTGGTTGCGCTCGGCTAGAAGGCGGATAATAGCCGCTATGTTGTCCTGGACTTCATAGTTGCAGTGCAAGTCGTGGATATAAATTACGGTGTATTGGGAAGCGCTTTTAAAACTGCTGGTTATTATCCCGCGTTTCTCCGGAATTTTAATAACCGCGCCATTGGCCTTTAAAGATGCCTGGACCGCCGCGGCTTCTACATTGTCCGCGTAAACCCGGCAATCGAAAACAAAAGATGTGCCGGGAAAAACCAAGCAAATAAAAATCACGAAGGTTTTGATTTTGGTCCCGGTTTTTCGCCCGCCGCTCTGCCAGGCATTTAAACTTGG
>DAOVYW010000174.1 GCA_030635415.1 Candidatus Firestoneibacteriota bacterium | reverse complement strand
GATTCCGGCCTGTCCGGCCTGTCCTGGATGATTTAGTCCAGGGGATGCCTTCGTCAAGGGATTCTCTTCGGAGTTAGTTAACAATAGTATAAAGGATATTTAGTATGAATATTTGCTTTACAGAACCTGTATATTATGCTAAATAGATAGGTTTCAAGCTCATTGATAAGAAAAAAATCATATTTAATTAGGGATTTTATGGGTAAGGTCATTGCAATTGTGAATCAAAAAGGCGGGGTGGGTAAAACCACGACTGCTATCAACCTTGCCGCCGGCTTAGCGGCGCTGGAGAAAAAAACACTTCTTATTGATATTGATCCTCAAGGCAACTCCACCGTAGGTTTGGGCTTTGACAAGGAAAAACTGAAAAGCAGTGTTTATGACCTTTTAATCAGCCGGAGAAAAATGCATGAAGTAGTCCTGAAGACAGAAGTGGAAAACCTTTTTTTAGTTCCGGCTAATATTCAATTATCCGGCGCTGAAATCGAACTGGTAAATACCATCTCCCGCGAAACCAAACTCCGGATGGCGATAACTCCGGTTAAGGACGAATACGATTATATTTTGGTGGATTGTCCGCCCTCTTTAGGCCTGCTGACGATCAACACTTTGACAGCGGCGGAAACGGTTTTGATTCCCATTCAATGCGAATTTTTCGCGTTAGATGGGGTGGGACAATTGTTGCGAACTATTATTTTAGTAAAAAACGGGCTTAATGCAGCACTGCATATTGAAGGCGTACTTTTAACCATGTGTGATCTTCGCACCAATCTGTCTGTCCAGGTGATGCACGAAATAAAAAAAAGATTTCAGAATAAGGTTTATAATACGGTCATTCCCCGTAATGTAAAGCTTTCCGAGGCTCCAAGTTTTGGAAAGCCGATAGCCATATATGATGAGCGGTGTTTAGGCGCTACAGCTTATCGGAAATTGGCCGGAGAAATAATCGGGCGGCACGAAGCCGGGGCCTTCCGGGAGTCCCAAACCGCCGCGGTGGAATGAAATTTACGGGGAACTAAATAGCGAAAGCTTTAACGACAGCCTGATACTAGTAATAAGGGAGATACTCCTATGAGCAGACAAGCATTGGGAAAAGGATTAGAGGCCCTGATTCCGATTAGCGGGGATACGGAGGAAACGACATCGGCTTTAAAGGCGCCGGCTGAGATATCAGTGGACCGGATTTCTTCCAATACCCTGCAACCTCGTAAAGAGTTTAATCCGCTGGAGCTGGAAGAACTGGCGTCATCGATTCGTGAAAAAGGCGTGGTACAACCCCTCTTAGTCCGGCCGCGGAATGAGGGCCGATATGAATTAGTTGTAGGCGAGCGTCGGTGGCGTGCGGCTAAGCTGGCTGGATTGGCGCAAGTTCCGGTGGTGATTCGGGAAATCGATGACAATGAAAGTCTGCAAATAGCCTTGATTGAGAATGTCCAGCGTTCGGATTTAAATCCTGTGGAAGAGGCCAATGCTTATCAGCAGTTAATCATCCAGTTTAGCCTAACCCAGGAGGAGGTGGCTCGGAAAGTAAGTAAAGATCGTTCTTCCATTGCCAACACTATGAGATTGCTCAGACTTCCGGAAAGGGTTTTAGGTTTCGTGCAAAACGGCCGCTTGAGCGAGGGCCATGCCCGCGCGATACTTAGTCTTGATGACGAGGAAATGGTACTAAGAGTGGCGGAAAAAATATTACGGGAGAATCTCTCGGTCCGGGAGACCGAAAGAATAGCCCAAGGTATAAAACCAAATAAATCAGATAAAAGAAAAAAAATAAAAGTGGAATTAAAAGATCCGCATACCCGTAATTTAGAAGAAAAATTAAAACGGAAATTAGGAACTCAGGTAAAGGTGATTCCGCGGAATGCCCATAAAGGTAAAATAGAAATCGAATACTATTCTCTGGAAGATTTAGATCGAATTATAGCTATTATGGGATAAAACCTGACAAAGGTTATCCAAAAATAGTTGACAAACTTATATAATGATGCTATATTTAAAGTATAGAAGATAAAAAAAATTAGTGATAATTATATTACAAAATAATTAGCAAGTGATGTTTTGAATCAAAACAATAGATTTTTTATACCGAAATTAATTATGGTGGAATAAAATGGCAAAATTATCCAAAAGAGAAGGAAAATATTTTACCCTGATGTTCATTCCGCATAATGAACAAAAGGTTTATTCCTACCGTGTTTCTTCACCACTTATGATTTTTGTGGGTTTAATCTTCATGGTTACAATAGGGGTATGTTCATTTGTTATAACAAGGCAAATTAATTATAAAATTACTACCAGAGCCAATATGCGTTTTGCTGAGAAAAACGCATTTTTTGTCCAGGAACTTGGCAAAACGCACGCGGCTTTCCAGCGCGTAGCTAAGATTGAAGACGAGTTGCGGGCCATGTTGAAAATGAAAAGCAAAAAAGAGCTTTTAAAATTCAAGGGCGCGGGAGGACCGACTCCTGCCGACCAGGCACGGTTAATGCAATCTTTGAGCAATCGTGCTACTCTGACGCCAAAGGAATTTGCGAAAAACCTGCTTTTTCTTCGTAAAAATGCCCAGGTTCGCATGGAAAGCTACCGGGAATTGCAAAAATATATCGTTACTCAGCGCTCGCTTATAGCAGCCCGGCCTAACAGTTGGCCGGTGCGGGGCTGGATTACCTCGCGTTTTGGACCGCGACGGTCGCCATTTTTTAGAGGTACGACCTTCCATCATGGGATAGACATTGCGAATGAAGAAGGAACATCCATCAAGGCGGCGGCTGATGGTATTGTGACTTGCAGCGGTTGGGAAGGCGGTTATGGGAAATTGACGGTAATTGATCATGGTTACGGATACTCAACGCGTTATGGTCATTTGAAACGCTCGCTGGTCAATATCGGGCAAAGGGTCCGGCGTGGGCAAGTTATCGGTTTTATGGGGAATACCGGCCGGTCTACCGCGCCTCATCTGCATTTCGAGATTCGCGTCAACGGTATACCAGTTAATCCGCTAAAACATCTTAAACAAAAATAATTGGGGAAACCAAATGTCCAACGAAAAAATAGGCAATGTAGATACTATTTTAGGAGCGGGTTCGGATTTTAAAGGGCAGATTAATGCCAAGGGAACGATCAGAATAGACGGTAGAACAGAAGGCAATGTCAGCAGTGAAGAGAGTGTAATTATTGGAGAAAAAGGAACAGTCAAGGGCAATATATCGGCCAAGACCATTTTGATAACCGGGAAAGTGATGGGAAATGTAAATGCTGCCAAGCGGCTGGAAATCATGCCAGCCGGCCAGCTTCAGGGGGACATCCGGACTCCCCGGCTGGCCATTGCTGAAGGAGTGATTTTTAAAGGAAATTGCGATATGGGATTTGACAAGTTTGAGCCGGAACTGAAATTTGATCCCAACCGTCTCAGAAAGTAATACCCGTATCACTGCGTATCAATATTCCGGCCCTTTCCTGGGAGTTTGGGCAATTAGTCTATGACTAAATGCCCAAACTCCCAGGAAAGGGCATTTTTTTAGGAGGAAAAATGTCTGAACAGGTCAGGGTTCGTTTTGCTCCATCTCCGACCGGGCATCTGCATATCGGTGGGGCCAGGACCGCGCTTTTTAACTATCTTTACGCGCGCCGGCAAAAGGGCGTGCTAGTATTGCGCTTGGAAGATACCGATGCTGAGCGCAGTACCGAAGATTCCGCGCGTATGATTCTGGATGATATGAAATGGCTGGGGCTTGATTGGGACGAGGGGCCAAAAGTCGGAGGTCCTTATGGTCCCTATCGCCAGAGTGAACGTCTGGACTTATATCGCGCCCAACAGGAGCGATTGCTGGAAACCGGTCATGCCTATTATTGTTTCTGCCCGCCGGAACTCCTGGAAAGCAAACGCAAACAGGCCATGGAGCGCGGGGACGCCCAGCCGAAATATGACGGGACCTGCCGCACCCTGCCAATGCCGGAAGCCCGGGCCCGGGCCGCGGCCAGGGAACCGCATACCCTGCGGCTAAAAATTCCGGATTCCGGCAGTACTGTGATTCACGACCGCGTCCGCGGCACAGTGGTATTTGAAAATAAAATAATGGATGATTTTATACTGGTCAGGACCAATGGTCTCCCCACCTATAATTTCGCCGTGGTGGCGGATGATGCCGCCATGAAAATTACGCATATTATCCGCGGGGATGATCATTTATCCAACACTCCGCGCCAGATATGTCTGTACCAGGCGTTGGGAGAACGGCTCCCGGTTTTTGCGCATATTCCCATGATAATGGGACCGGACCGGTCACGCTTGTCCAAACGGCACGGCGCTACTTCGGTCAACGCCTATGCCGAGGACGGCTATCTGCCGGAAGCCATGATTAATTACCTGGCCCTGCTGGGCTGGGCTTTTGACGATAAAACCACCCTTTTCACGCGCCAGGCGTTGATTGACAAATTCTCCCTGAAAAAGGTGAGTAAAAATGCGGCGATTTTCGACCCGGCAAAACTTCTCTGGATGAACGGAGTTTATATCAGAAGTCTGTCCCCAGAGGAATATGTTAAGCGGGCCCTGGCGGAACTGCTTAAAGCCCGGCTCTTGTCCGAACCGCTGGACGAACCCGCGCGAGCCTGGGCGGAAAAAGCGGCGCTTACGGTAAAGGAAAAAATCAAACGCCTGGCAGAATTGCCCCAGAGTATGGCCTTTTATTTTGGCGAAGAGGTCGAATGCGACGAAGCCGCCCGCGCCAAACTGGAACAGGCTAAAGAACATCCGGAAGTATTTAAAACTTTACATGCTAAAATGACCGTGCTAAAATCCTTTTCCATTCAGGCGCTTGAAGCCCTGATGCAGGAATTAATCACTGCAGCGGATATCAAATTCGGGGTGTTGGTGCATCCCTTACGCGCGGCAATCACCGGCCGGGTCAATTCGCCGGGAATATTTGAGGTCTTGGAACTTCTGGGGCAGGAGCGGACAATCAAGCGATTGGCAGCCGGACTAAAAAGCGTAGGGATAGAAGTTTAAATACTGCCGGCTAGTTCAATTGGTAGAGCGCCTGATTCTGGATCAGGAAGTTCCAGGTTCGAGTCCTGGGCCGGCAGCCAGAATTTGCCGCAGGCAATATTCAAATATATTATATGGCGCTATCGTCCAGCGGCTAGGACGGATGATTCTCAGTCATCAAGCCGGGGTTCGATTCCCCGTAGCGCTCCCAACTAAAAAAAG
>DAOVYW010000080.1 GCA_030635415.1 Candidatus Firestoneibacteriota bacterium | reverse complement strand
GGTTAAGCTTATTTCCGGAACCGGAGAGCTGCCCGAAAATATTCTCTGGGACGGCAAAAACGCTAGTGGCATCTTTGCCGAGACTCATCTTGAATATCAATATACCCTTACCGTAACTTATCCGGATGGCTTAGAGGTCTCTATTTCAGAAAACATCAAGCCTATCTTAGCCCGGCGGGAAAAGACCGCGGAAGGTAAAACCGCTTTATTAATTACCAGTATACTCTTTGATTTTGACAGCGCGGTTTTGAAACCGGAAATGGTGGACAAAATACTAATGGCCAAGGAAATAATCACGCGCCATCCGGATAACCTCAAAGTAATTTGTGAGGGCCACGCGGATGATGTCGGCTCAGCAGAATACAATCTGGCGCTCTCCCAAAAAAGGGCCCAAATGGTGGCTCACTTCCTTACCCAAGAAGCGAAAGTTTTCGAGGAAAGTATTTCCATACTAAGCTTTGGTATGTCGCGCCCGACTGAAGAACACCTTACTGAAAAATCACATATTACTCATCGCCGGGTTGAAATCCGACTTATTCTCTCTGATCCTCAGCCCGGCTCTAAAGAATGATTATGGAACTGTTTTACCATAAAACCGCTTTTGGCGCCACTTACGGGTTGTTCCCTAAAACCGAAATAGAAATTCCACAAATAGAAGTGATCGGTTTTAAAACAAGTTATTGCCAGCCACTTACCCCTCTTCTTGTAGCTGCTCGCAACAACTTTTTTCTATTTCGTTTTTAGGGATGTAAGAAGGACGCACGTGTCACCCTTACAACTGCAGATTTGGCACGGCCGGCAGATTCCAGTCTGAGCGTTCGCCGAGGCTCAAGCGGCGGGCGCCGGCCAACGCAATCATAGCCGCATTATCCGTGCACCATTCAATCGGGGGACAATAAAAAGGCAGGTTGATTTTTGCCGCTTCCGTGGCCAGCGTTTTACGTAAAAGCCGGTTGGCTGCCACTCCGCCGGTTAATGCCAGGGCGCGCGCGCCGTGCTGCTTAACGGCTTTAAGACTTTTATGGATTAAATCCCGGATAACGGCCTGCTGAAACGCCGCTGCCACCTCGGAGGAATCAATCTCTTCTCCCCGTTGCCGGGCCTTCTCCACCAAATACCGCACCGCGGTTTTTAATCCTGAGTAGGAAAATGCCAGCGAACCGTCTTTCATGCGCGGCCGGGAGAATTTTATCTTATCCGGCTCTTTATTCCCGGCTATTCTTTCGATGGCCGGTCCCCCGGGGTAAGAGAGCCCCAAGAGTTTGGCTACTTTATCAAAAGCCTCGCCCACGGCGTCATCACGCGTACTGGCCAGCAAGGAATAACGCGCCGGCTGCCCGGCGGCCACGAGATATAAACTGGTATGCCCGCCCGATGCCACCAGACCGACAAAAGGACGCGGCAACGCCGCCTGGTTCAATTCCACGGCCGCGAGATGCCCTTCCAGATGATTTACCCCAATAAAAGGCAGCGCCCGCGCCCAAGCCGCGGCCTTGGCCCAGCTGAGGCCGGTCAGCAAGGCTCCCATCAAACCCGGCCCGCAGGTAGCAGCCACTCCCTGTATATCGTGCCATCCCATTCCGGCCCGGCGCAAAACCTCGGAAACGGTCCGCGGCAGATCACGCAAATGCTGACGAGAGGCTATTTCCGGCACTATTCCTCCATAGGGAGCATGGAGTTCTAATTGGGAAGCCACCCTTGAGGAAAGGACTTCTCCTGACGCGGCAACCACGGCGGCCGCCGTTTCGTCACAGGAGGTTTCAATGCCCAGAACATTCATTTAAAAACGCTGCCGCTCTCGATTTTTTATTTCTTCTTATACTTCAGGCTAAGCTTGATTGCATCCTTGGCGCGCAGCACTTGCGGATCCCCCTCCAACCTAACCATGCGGGCCGCCTTGATGCCATGTAATTTTTTAGCTATCTCCTCCCGGATACGGTTGAGAATAAAACTCAAGTCCTGGTTAATCTGGTGTTGATTAACCTCTACATGCTGCTCTTTGAGCCATTGCACAAAAGATTTTCTCAACTTTTGATCAGGCGTCTCCGGCTTCAATTTCTTCCAGGATTTTTCTGAAACTTCAACACTTGATTTCTTGGCTTTTTTCTCTTCGCCTTGGGGATACCATTTTAAATAAAACCGCGCGAATTCCTCAAAGCGCCTCTCCTTAATTAGTTGGATATAGAATTCGTTCGGCCGGTAGGCTTCCACCAGAAAATCCGGAGTGATGCCGTTGCCGTGAATCAATCCCCCTTTGGGGGTAAAATAACTGGCCGTGGTCATGCGCAGAGCGGAACCGTCTCCCAGAGGAACAATGGTTTGAACCGACCCTTTGCCAAAAGTTTTTTGTCCCACTATAATTCCCAAGTCCAGGTCCTGGATGGCGCCGGCTACAATTTCTGAAGCCGAGGCTGATCCCTGGTTGACCAACACCACCAGGGGTTTGCCGTTATAAGTATCTTTCCGGGTAGAAAAAAAGCGCAAATTCTGAGTCTTATGGCGGCCCTCGGTATAAACAATGAGCTTGCCTTTGGGCACAAAATATTCTGCTATTTCCGGAGCCATTTTCAGCAGCCCCCCCGGATTATTGCGCAGATCCAGAATCAACCCTTTCATCTCGCGGTTCTGCAGATCATTAAGCGCCTTGTCGAAATCCTTGCCAGTACGTTCCATAAACTCCATAACCCGGATGTATCCAATACTGCCTTCCAGCATTTCATAACGTACTGTGTCAATTTCTATAACGTCCCGGATAATGGGAACATCAAACCATTCTTCCACCCCCTGCCGCCGGATGGTAATCACACACTTGGTCCCTTTCAGGCCGCGCATTTTATGCACAGCATCCATAATCGTAATACCCTCGGTAGATTCGTCATCGATCTTCATGATCTCATCGCCGAGCTGAAGCTTGGCGCGGAAGGCGGGTGTGCCTTCAATCGGCGAAATAATAGTTAACCGGTTATTGCGCATACCGATCTCTATTCCCAGCCCGCCAAAGACTCCCTTGGTCTCCTGGCACATATCCTTGTAGGTCTGGGGGTCCATAAATTGGCTGTAGGGATCCAACTCCTCGACCATGCCCTTGATGGCGCCATAGACCAATTCCTTTTGCTTGATTTTTTTCACATCCACGTAGTTGTTCCGGATCAGGGACATGGATTGAATAAGCGGCCGCAGACTGTCATAGATATCCTCGGTCAGGCCTGCGTCACCGGTGGCTGAACGGGATGCCCCGGAAATCCATCCTCCAAAAAATCCCAGGAGTGAAATAAACATCACCAAACATGTAATCCAAATCAGTTTTTTAAATCTTTTCATTTAACTTCTGCCTCCCTGAATATAATTATAGATGCCGAATGCTTTAGTACGTCGCTTCTTCATCGTGGATCAAATTCTCCGCCCTTTCAAGGCGGCGTAATTTAAGTTTTCAGCCATTGTATCGGGTTCAACGCCTTTCCCCGTTTGCGAATCTCAAAATAAAGAGCCGGACCCTTCCAGGTCCCGGAGTCTCCCAGGACACCCACCACCTGGCGTTCTTTGACCCGCTCTCCTTCGCTAACCTTAATTCTTTTCAGGTGAGCGTAGATTGTATTATAGCCGCCACCGTGATCCAGAATTATCATGCGCCCGTAGCCCTCAAACCACTCCGCAAATAACACCCGGCCCGGGGCAACGGAAAATACATTTTGACCAATTGGTCCGGCGATGTCAATTCCTTTATTTTGAATATAAGTATTAAAGCGGGGATGGCGCCGCTTGCCGAAACGCGAAATTACCCGTCCCCGGGTAGGCCAAGGCAGGCTTTGGCGGTACCGGGCAAATGCCGAACCCACGCCCTCGATACGTTCTTCCAGATTCCTGGCCCGTTTTTTCAGAGTCTGGATCAGCCTATTCAGTTTTTTGGAGGCCGCGTTTAATTCCCCAACGGCTTGCTCGTGCAAAGTGCGTTCGCGACGAACCTTTTTGAGTTTTTGGCGGCGCCCCGCACGCTGCCGCTTTATTTGCTTTAAGGTCCGGCGTGACGAGCCTTCAAGCTCCTTAACCTGCTTGGCCCTCTGCGCCAGCTCCTCGTTTTGACGCGCCAGCTCCTCCTGGCGGCACCGCAATTTTTCTATTAAAAAAGCGTTCTGCGCAGCCAGGACATGAAAAAATTTCAACCGGGTCAAAACCTCGGAAAACGTCCGGGAGGCCGCTAAAACACGCCAGAATCCTCCGCGTCGCGCGCGATACAGCAAACGCAGGCGGATAGCCAATAGCGCTTTCATCTTGTTCAGCGTAGTTTCGGTCTTTGCCAGGGCAGCGCGGATTTGCGTTACTTGCTGACTTACCAGACCAAGATTTTTTTGATGCTCCTCGTAGCGGTCCTCCGCCTCTTCGAGCTTCTTGTCAATCCTCTGGAGCTGGTTGATAAAAGAGCGCTCTTGTTTTTTTTGTTTGCGGATATACTTTTTTTTTCGGCGCAATTGGCGCCGCACTTTTTCCAGATCATTTTTTTCCTGCCGGATATTCTGCTGGCTATCCTGCAACCGGTTCTGATAGTCCTTAAGCGTGGCGGAATCCGCCGGTACGGCCGTCATCCCGAGCAGCAAAACCATAAACCAGAGACTTCGGCGCATCATTCCTGCAGCTCTCTCCCTACAGATACCAGACTTCCCGCCAAACCCAGGATGGAACCGGCCAGCATAAGGCCGGCCGCGCCGGCCAGAAAGTACTTTAAAACCCCCGGAGGCAGCATGGCCCGTAAGTCAATCGCCAATTCCCGCACGGAATAAAAAGCCACTACTTGCCATAACGCGGCCAGCAAACCGGCCGCTATCATTCCTCCGGCCGCGCCCTGAATTATTCCCCAGATTAGCAATGGCCCCCGGATAAACCAATTCGTGGCGCCGATTATCCGCATAATGCGAATTTCTTCCTGGCGCGCGTAAACCATCAGGCTGATGATATTGGCGATTATAATCACCGCTGCCATAACCAGGCTTACGGCCAGCGCCAGCACGGCCAGGCGAATAAATTGCAGGGCCTTGAGCAGACGGTCCGCATCCCCGCCGCCATAGCTGGCATCCTCAACGCCCGGAAGATTTTTCAGCCAAGTCGTGAAGCGTTGTATGTTAACCGGCGTCTTCTCCCGTAAACGAATCCGGGCCGAGGCCGGCAGCGGGTTCTCGCCCAGCGCGTCCAGAAATTCTTTAATGGTCGGATCGCCGGAAAATTCCCTTAACGCTTTTTCCTTGGAAATATGTTCCACTCCATCCACCTGAGGATGCTCCCGGAGGGTCGCTAGAAATTTCTCCAGCCCGGTCTCTCCTGTCTGGTCGTTCAGGAAAGCCACTACTTCAACTTTCCCTTCTATAAAACCGGTTAAGTTGAAAATACCCGCTGTCAGAACGAATACCAAACCCAGGGCCATCAATGACATACTCATGGCCCCCAGGGACACCAGATTGAGGCGTTTGGAACGGTGCAGACTGCGAAAAGCTTCCTTGATTAAAAAACCCATAGACATTTGTCGTTTTCCTTTAAATAATATCTGTTGCGGAAACTTCTTTTTTAAAATCCGCAAAAATGCGCTTTTCCAACCGATACTAAGTAATCTGGCTGGCTTTCTTTTCACCCCGAATAATTCCCTTGTCGATAAACAGGGTACGCTTTCTCATTTTCTGGATAAAATTAAGATTGTGGGTAGTGCATACCACCGTAGTGCCGGTCTCGGTCACCTGTCTGAGCAATCGCATCACTTCCCAACCGGTCGCAAAATCCAGGTTGCCCGTGGGTTCATCCGCCAGTAGCAGGGGCGGATCATGCACTATAGCCCGCGCCAGTACGACTCTCTGCATCTCCCCGCCGGAAAGATGCCAGGGTTTTAGATTACCCTTTTTTGCCAACCCGACTCTTTTCAGCGCCTGGCTAACTTCCCGGTTTATAGTTCGCCCGGTATAACCTGTCACATGCAGGGCCAAGGCCACATTTTCCGCTACCGTCCGGTCGTAAAGCAGGCGGAAATCCTGAAAAACCACGCCAATCCGGCGGCGAAAAAACGGGAGCTGCCGGGGCTTAAGCTTGACCACATTATGATCATCCACGATTACCTGACCCCGAGTGGGCATAATCTCGCGGCAGATGAGTTTTATCAAGGTGCTTTTCCCGGCCCCTGAAGGTCCGGTAATCATGACAAATTCCCCGCGCTGAACTTCCAGATTAATATCCAGCAGGGCTTTGTATTCGTTTTGGTAGGTCATATATACATGGTGAAATTGAAGCACTGCCAACTCCCAATTAAAAGATGGTATGATTATAAAGCCTAAACACCGGCGGCGTCAACTATTCAACCGGTAATTCCGCGGCTAACATTTCCAGAAACCGGTCGGACCGGAATTTCAATGCTCGCATCCATAAAATCCGCTGATTTTTCCAGGCGCAGGTGATTCCGCACCTGGTTGCAAGCTTAGATAAAATTACGGATCCGGACATCCAATTCCTGGTAAGGAAATAAGCTTTGATAGTCAGCCAAGGCCGCCATGGCGTGGGAATGTAATTTAATGCCGTGTTCTTCCAGAATAGCAATTGGATTTAATCCGCCAATCACTACCGCGCCGACTCGGCCTTCGCTGACCGGAATATCCAGTAAAGGCTGCCCTGGCCATCCAATCGCAAGAAATCCTCCCAGGCCAATTGCTTCTAATTGTTGCGCGATCTCCATGACCTGATTGCGGCTGTCCGCCGGTATTTCCCGAAATCCCACCCCAATGCGTCCATTTCCGGTTTCTGTCGCGCCGATATAATCTGTCATGCCGGTGCGAATAAAAA
The DNA here is from genome assembly GCA_030635415.1 of Candidatus Firestoneibacteriota bacterium. Lineage (GTDB taxonomy): Bacteria > Oederibacteriota > JAAXVQ01 > JAAXVQ01 > JAUVAV01 > JAUVAV01. Next base: position 2,563 of record DAOVYW010000080.1, on the reverse strand, counting down.
TCTCCAAGGGATCTATGGTAGTGCCTTCATAATGTATAAGTTCAACAAACCGGGTGGGCTTTTTATCCTGGAGTTCCAGCAGTCCGCCAAAACGCGAGTTGGTGGGAACACCATGTGCCAGCAAGACGCCATTTACGGTTACCGAGCATACTGTGCCAATACCCACACATCCCTGAGGCACGGTAGGTTCGCCAACTTTTTTACCCGCTGGAAAAAGGGTCAATAGCTGTCCCATGGCGTAACCGGCGGCAAACACTTTTTTTATCAAGGGTGTTGATTGATAGAGTTTATCAACCGGCAAAATACTTATATTGACGATTACGGTACCGGATTTTTTTAATATATCAAAGTTCATGTTGTAGGATAGCTGATCGATCTTAGCCGCCATGATGCCGATTTTTTCGTAAACTTTAACCGCGGAGAGTTCCTTTATTCCGCGTTCGGTTATCCGCCGCCCGCGTTTTCCGTGATTTTCTGTAAATCCCTCCCGATCAAGTTCTAAAAGATATAAGCGAATAGTTCGGCCGCTAACTTCATATCCCATGGCTTGCAGTTGACGGGTGAGCTTGGAGCTGCTTAAGCAATTGTTGGATTCCTGCAATATTCTGAGGATGGCTAATCGCTTTTTTTCGGTTTTTTCTCTCATGGTCAAAACTATATAATCAAAATTACCAGATGTCAAACGTATTATTGGCAAAATTGCCAGTGTTGTTGGCCAATGTTTTGGGTATAAAATATTAAACTCATAAATATAACGTTTTTATCTAAATTTAGTAATTCCTGCCGGAAAATAAATAAATTAGTATATTCCGTTTTTAAAAATTAAATCGGCAATATTGCCAACTTTCCCTGAGGAAAAATCCATTTTATAATAAAAACAAGGATAAATCATTGACAAAAAGGAAGTCATTTGTCAAAATAGGCAACCATTTGCCAGTTAAGTGAATCCGTAATATTTTCTTGCTCTATAAATAGCTTTTCTGCAAGGATATTTGGATATTCTAAAATTGGCAACAAATAACCAATACTCAAGGAGGTTTAGTATGATTCAATGGCCAAAAACTAATGATGCAATAGGAACTGTCAATCGGGGAAATGCTTGTGAATCAGGATTATGCACATTATGCAGAGCCGACTGCAAGGGTAAATGCGAAACCTGGCTTTCCAGCCTGAAAGGCCGTAAACTTTTATATCCCAGAGATTTTGGAGCAATAACTTCCGGAAGCGCTAATACCAACCACGTTGGTGTCTCTTATAATTCGCTGAGGATTAATGGGTATGTTTATGGCGCGAAAGGCGTGCCCCAAGGCCTTTCGAACTCGGAAGATGATTGTGTTTTTCCCAATGTCAATACCGAGCTGGAATTTGGAACTGAGATAAAAACTAAAGCCCGTGTGCCAATAATGACCGGCGCTCTGGGCTCCACCTTTATTGCCGCGAAATATTGGGAGTCTTTTGCTATTGGCGCTGCCTTGGTAGGATATCCCATTGTGGTGGGAGAGAACGTAGTTGGCGTGGATAAAGAATCCGAAATCAAGAATGGCAAGATTTCCAAGGCGCCGGAGCTGGATAGAAGAATTGATACCTTTTTGCGTTATTATGACGGCTATGGAGCAATCATTGTTCAGATGAATGTCGAGGATACCAGAAATGGCGTGGCTGAATACATCATTGACAAATACGGCGATAAAGTAATTATTGAATTGAAATGGGGCCAAGGAGCCAAGGTTATCGGCGGTGAAATCCAGGTCACTTCATTGGAATATGCCTTGTTCCTGAAACAAAGAGGCTATGTGGTTGATCCCGATCCCACCATCCCTGAAGTACAAGAAGCCTTTAAAAATAAATCCATTAAATCATTCGCTCGTCACAGCCGTCTGGGATATACCAGCTTGTCCTCGCGGGATGAAGTGAAAAAGAGTTTCATGGATTCCGTCGCTTATTTACGCAAAATCGGTTATAAAAGAATTTCTTTGAAAACCGGTTCCTACGGCATGGAAACTTTGGCCATGTCAATTAAATACGCGAGTGAAGCCAAGTTGGAGTTATTGACTATTGACGGCTCAGGCGGCGGAACCGGCATGAGTCCCTGGAACATGATGGAAAGCTGGGGTGTGCCTTCACTTCACTTGCATGCCAAAGCATCCGAATACGCCAAACTGCTGGCTGATAGCGGCGAAAAAGTCGTGGATCTTGCCTTTGCCGGCGGCTTGGCCAAAGAAGACCAGATATTCAAGTCACTTGCCCTGGGAGCGCCGTTTACAAAATTAGTTTGTATGGGAAGATCCCTGATGATCCCAGCTTACTTGGGCGCTAACGTTGAAGGGGTATTGAATCCGGAGGTTAAAAATAAAGTCCATGGCAACTGGGACAAATTGCCGGTAGCAGTTGAAGAATGCGGCATTAAGGAAGATGAAATCTTTGCCGGATATTATGACGTCCAGAAAAAGGTGGGCAAGGACGAAATGAAGAACATTCCTTTTGGCGCCATTGCCAGTTGGACCTTGGCAGACAAGCTAACTGCCGGTCTGCTACAATTAATGGCTGGTGCGCGGAAATTCTC
>DAOVYW010000226.1 GCA_030635415.1 Candidatus Firestoneibacteriota bacterium | reverse complement strand
GGAACATGAATATGAATATCCGAATTATGATAAAAATCAGGCGGGATAAGAAAATCCTTCACATGCTTGCGGGCATAACTTACGGCCGCCTGACCGGACTCTTTCATGACTTCTCCCAGCTTTCCCGTCAGCATCAATTGCCCCTTTCCCGGCAGGCGCACAACTTCGATTGCCATGATTTCGCCGCCGTTCTCGGTCCAGGCCAAGCCGGTGGCTATACCCACCACATCCGTCTTTTCACCTTTACGCCACAGTCTCTTGGGAGGACCCAGTAATTTTGTCAGATCCTTGGCAGTAAGATTTTTTGATTTCAAATATGATTTTTTTTCCACCTTCGCTCGCGTCACCTTGCGCATCAGAGCGGAAATTTCACGATTTAAATTACGCACTCCGGCTTCGAAGGTATATTCCGCGATTATCTTTTCAATAATCGGCCGTGATAGAACCAGATCTTGGGTAGTTAGACCGTGTTCTTCCAACAAGCGTGAGCATAAATGCCTTTCCGCGATCTGAATTTTTTCTTCCTGAGTATATCCCGGAATCTCGATAATCTCCATTCGGTCTCGCAATGTAGGATGGATATTTTGAAATATATTGGCGGTGGCGATAAACATTATCTCCGAGAGATCGAAATCCAAATCCAGATAATGATCGTTAAAAGCATCATTTTGCTCGGGATCAAGTACTTCCAGCAAGGCGGAGGCCGGATCACCCCGGAAATCACTTCCCATTTTGTCAATCTCATCCAATAAAAAAACCGGATTCCGGCTTTTGGCATTTTTCAGGGATTGAATAATTCTGCCGGGCAGGGCCCCAATGTAAGTACGCCGGTGCCCCCGAATTTCAGCCTCATCGCGAACGCCTCCCAGGGATATCCGGACGAAGTTGCGGTTTATGGCGGCGGCTACTGAACGGGCCAATGAAGTTTTGCCCACGCCCGGCGGTCCCACCAAACACAAAATCGGCCCTTTCATTTTGGGAGCCAGCTTTCTTACCGCCAGATATTCCAGTATCCGGTCCTTGACTTTCCTAAGGCCGAAATGATCTTTATCCAAAGTACGCGCCACTACCCGGAGGTCCAGCTTTTCACGGGTTTTAAACGACCAGGGCAAGGATACCAGCCACTCAATATACGTCCGGGTTACCGTCGCTTCCGGAGACATGGGCGGCATGCGATCAAGCCGCGCCAATTCTTTCATCGCCTTGTCCGCGGATCCTTTCGGCATTTGGGCGGCGGTTATTCGATGAGCCAGTTCCTCGTTTTCGCTGGCCACGTCTTTTTGACCGAGTTCCTTGCGGATAGCTTTGATCTGTTCGTTTAAATAATACTCTTTCTGGGTATTATCCATCTGTCTGCGCACGCGTCCCTTAATCCGGCGCTCAATCTCCCGGATTTCAATTTCATCATTTAATAATTCGGCCAAAGCTTCCAGGCGGGCCATGGGGTTTACCAGTTCCAACAATTTTTGCTTTTTGTCGACCGGAGCGGAAATTTGCGCTGCCATGATGTCTGCCAAACCATGGGGATCTTTCCTTTGGTTCAGGGAAGTTATTATCTCCGCGGGAATATTCTTGGATAAACGCACATATTTACCGAACAACTCCAACGTGTTTCGCATAGCCGCTCGTACTATCGCCCCGGATTGAATTTCAGAAGGGATAACTTCGTAATTCACGGTAAAATATTTATCCCCGTCAAAAAATTTCCTGATGCATATACGTTCCTGTCCTTCGGCCTGAACTTCAAAAGAATTATCCGGCATTTTTAAAACCCGGTGAATCTTGACCAGCGTTCCCACGTCATAAATATCTCCCACTGCGGGATCATCAATCCGGGCTTGCCGCTGAGCGGCCAAAGCGATCTTCCGGTCTTGCCGCATGGATTCTTCCAAAGCCCTGATAGTTTTTTTTCGTCCGACAAACAGGGATACAATCATATGCGGATAAACCACCATATCCCGTAACGGTATAAACGGAATAACATTTGGTTTTATTTTTTTTGGTTTCATGCGACTAGTCCCATTTTCATTCATGATCGCTCCGGTCTTACGCGCTCTTGGCGGCCGTGGCGTCTTCCAGTATCAATTGCGGTTTGCCCTGGCCCTTGATTACTTCAGGATTAATAATGCATTCCCGAACATCGGTTCGTCCAGGGAGTTCATACATTAAATCCAGCATAATGTCTTCCAAAATGGCGCGTAATCCCCGGGCGCCGGTTTCACGGCGCAGGCTCTCCCGCGCCACTTCCTGCTGAGCAGGTTTGGTTATAGTCAGCTTTACATCTTCCATTTCAAAAAATTTCCGATATTGCTTGAGCAAGGAATTCTTTGGTTCCGAAAGAACACGCACCAGCATTTCCTCATCCAGTTCATTTAATATCCCGATCACCGGCAGTCTTCCCACAAACTCCGGAATCATTCCGTATTTAATCAAATCTTCGGGACGGACCTTTTCCATCAGTTGGCTGGCAGCCGTATCCGGCACGAGGTGTTTTTCTACGCCAAAACCTATCGTTCGGGTGCGGATCCGCTGTTTAATGATATTTTCCAGCCCAATAAAGGCCCCCCCGCATATGAAAAGAATATTCGCGGTATCAATTTTTACATATTCCTGATGGGGATGCTTGCGGCCGCCTTTAGGAGGAACGCTGGCCGTAGTCCCTTCAATAATTTTAAGTAAGGCCTGCTGTACTCCCTCCCCGGAAACATCCCGGGTAATCGAGGGATTTTCGTTCCTACGTCCGATTTTATCGATTTCATCGATATAAATAATTCCGCGTTGCGCCGCCTCAACATCGTAGTTGGAATTCTGAAGAAGTTTAAGCACAATATTTTCCACGTCCTCGCCGACATAACCGGCCTCGGTTAAAGTCGTGGCATCGACCAGCGCAAAGGGAACTTCCAGAATTTTGGCCAACGTTTGAGCCAGCAGGGTCTTGCCCGTACCGGTAGGCCCCATTAAGAGAATATTGCTTTTAGACAATTCCACTTCATCTTTCCGTTGCAGGCCATGTACTTGAATTCTTTTAAAATGATTATAGACGGCCACCGCCAGCACGCGTTTGGCCTTTTCCTGGCCAATCACATATTGGTCTAAAAAACACTTTATTTCCGCCGGCTTAAGATTTGCTTTCCGGTCGCCAGCCGGCAGATCCGGCGCCTCATGGTCCTGGGCCAGGATATTATTACTCAGCCTTACACATTTTTCACAAAT
>DAOVYW010000092.1 GCA_030635415.1 Candidatus Firestoneibacteriota bacterium | reverse complement strand
GGCGGTCGGTATCGGAGTTGGAATGGCGGTCGGTATCGGAGTTGGAATGGCGGTCGGTATCGGAGTTGGAATGGCGGTCGGTATCGGAGTTGGAATGGCGGTCGGTATCGGAGTATAGCCCAGGCCGCCCTTAACCTTTAAGGTCGGATCACCCAACAGTGTCAGCCCATAATAGCAGGACATAATATTATCCTCTGTCCTGCCGTCGTCTACCGCAACAATCCACCAGGATTTAAAAGCCTCGCCAAAACATTCATCCTCCGCTAGAGGGGTATTAAAAAACTCAAAATTTTGCATAGCGCCGGGCTTGGTGCTTCCCAGAGCAATAATGCCGTAACTGGCGCTGGAAATATAACATCCGCCCAGGTAGTCGGAATAGCTGTAGTCACAAGCAGAACAGGCATATAAATTGTAAAACCAAACCTTCGGGTCAATTTCGGGTATTCGATAATTCCGAAAATGGTCATTACCTTCCAGATCGTGGAATCTATGATAAACCGGACAGGAGTGGGCGGCTAAAAAAACAAACTCATATCCAGCAGATAATTTAGCGCCATAAGTCACTGTGGTGAAGTTGCCGCTATCGCCATATATAACTTCAGAATCATCATAAATAATGCTCATATTGTCCATTCGATCAAGAGGATTGGGCTGCTCACTATAACTTAGGAGTGTCAAGGTACAAGCGCGGCAGAGAAGTTTTTTAACACCTTTTTTATAATCATAAACTTTCTTAAAGTAATTATTGATAATATCCTCTTCTGTGCCCATCAAACTCAGATTTCCCGCCACTAGCCTTCCCAGCCATATCTGCGGATTTCTATCACCAATAATCGTATCAAACTTGCCGTCAGAGTCCGAATCAGTCCAATCAGCGCCAAGGTTCATATAATAAAGATCGCAGGGAAATGTGGCTGGAAGAAGACCACTATTATCGTTCTCAAGATAAAAATTGGCAATTGGCAGGTCTCCAATGAAAAACGCCCCGATTAATCCCTGGGCCTGTTTGGAAGCGAGATAATTTTTCAACTCCTGGGGTGTGGACCCGGCTAAATCCCAATCTTTCACTTCTACGCTGTACCCTTCAGCTTCCAAATCATAGACATATTGGTCCAAAGAAGTTTGGATATAAGGCTGAAGATCGGAATTGACCACGATTACCATAAAGTTATCTTCTGCTGCCGCGCTCTGACAAAGCATGCTTACAGATATCAGCAAACCCGCAATTAATACTTTCGCCCGATTCGTCATTTCACACTCCGTTATTTCCGCTCAATTTTATCCATCGCCGTTCTTACCTGTTTAATATACATTTGCCATTGGTACCTGATTAAAGGCTCTTCCGGAATCCCGGCCAACAGCATGTCAAGATACTTCTCCAATTCTCCCAGAGCCCGCTTATCTCCAATTTCTCCCAAGGCGTAAGCAATCTCATCCTTCAGGGAAATTTCCTTAGTCTTCGTTAAGAGTTGGATTAAAAAATCAGAGCTGTTTTTAGATTTGATTTGGGCTAAGGTTTGAATAATAGAATGCTGGATGGAAGGTCCGTACCCGTCTTTACGGCGCGCGTTTTCCCGGTAGGCTCTTATTAATTGACTTATTTTACTTACATCTTTTTTTTCTCCGGCCTTTTCTATATCCCTTAATGCCACCCGAGGATCATGGAGAGTGAATTCCGAAACCTCCTGACTTGTTCGCGGCGAGTTCTCCGGAATAGCTTTCGATTTTCTCACTGCGGCATCAGCCGTTCCCAGTATTGTGATGAGGCTAAAAGCCGTCAGGCAATATATCGTGGACTTAATTAATTCCGTCATTTTATAAACTCCTTCCAGAACACGGGCCTGCCGTGAAAATATAGTTCAGGGCTTACACCTCCATGGAAACCAATTTTTAATTAAGTAGTCGATCCTGAAAAACCCGGTTTTAAGCCGTACTTTTTCCATAGTTGGCTTCCCAAAAGCGACATTGTTCTTTCCAAATCATTTTTTCTTTCATTTTTATCCAGGCACAAAAAGCTCTTACGAGCTTTTTAAGATTAAATCCGCAAGCGGCCAGAACAGCATTTAAGCTGTCTCCCAATTCGCCAGCCAGATGATTTCGTTCCAACCGATGTTCTGATTTTTCATGCCCGATAATTGGTTCAATTGCATTCCGTCTTTTCCACCACCGCCTAATTGTTCTGCTTGCTTTTTTATTGTTCCTCGGAACAATCAATACCTCTACATTTTTTACGCCATGTCCACGATATCCCAAATTACAGGTTGCTTGTTTAATTTTCTTGCCTGTCATTTTTTCTACTTGTTCCAGGTTGCGTTTTAACGTGTGTCCATCAAACGGATTTCCCCGTCCTTCGCTCGTGAAATGTTTTTCGAACTTTTTATCAAACGCTTCCCAATTTAGTTGACTCGCTAATCGTACTAAGTATAGCATACTTCGCAGGTGTTTTCAAACCGGGCGGTTCTCTCCTGTCAAGGCAAAGTAGAAATGTCCTATTTTAAGAAGCATAAAAGGTAAAAGCTTCTTGTTTTCATTAGTGGATTGAAGATGTTTATGAGTGGTGTCCTTGAATTTAAGTGGTTTGTGATTGTAAAATATTTTTCAAAGGGGGAAGAGTGCTCAAAATCTAATTTTACACCTAAGTCCGACAGACTCCTACCCAGGGGGCCAATGGAATTTCCGTCCGCCTAGTAGATGAAGATGCACATGATATACTTCCTGACCGGCATCCGCGTAACAATTAATCACCAGCCGATAACCCGAATCCAACCGGTTTTCCCGGGCAAGCTGATTAGCAACACTGACCATTCTGCCGATCAAAATCCCGCTTTCAACCGGAATATCAGCCACTGTAGGAAAATGCTCTTTGGGAATAATCAGGGCATGAAACGGCGCTTGGGGTTTGATATCCTCAAACGCCAGTATCAATTCATCCTCAAATAACTTGCGGCAGGGTATCTCCCCGGCCGCGATACGGCAAAACAGGCATGAGGTATCCCGGTTCATCGCTTTAAAAATTCAATCCGTAATGAAGACTAGTTACAAATTCGCCGTAACTGTTTATATCGGATATACGGTCCGAATAAGATATGTTCATGAGGCTCAGGGACAGGGATTGGGCGGAAGAAAAATAATAAGTGCTGTTCAGGCTGATAGTTGACAGATTGTTTTCCACCAACTCCGTATCATCCTGGCCGCTTAAGTTCTCCCAACCAAGTCCCAAATCGAGTTTCCCGGGCCAGGCTTTCCAATTCGCCAGTAGATTAATTGAATGGTAGTCAATAGTCTGCTTTTCAACCAGGGACGAGGTGGCTACCGCGGTAAGCGTAACCCCGGTATAATCTCCGATACTCCGGGTCAGGCCATATCCGCCGGTAAAGGACCAATTCCGGCCGCGCAAATATATCAGCGAGCATTGAAGGGATAAAAAGTCCATATTCGCGGAAAGCTTATCCTGCGCCAAATCCCGGTACTGTGTTTGGGATAAACTAATATTAGTTAAAACTTGATCCGAATCCAAGAGAAGCTGTATGCCAACCCCCAGATTAAGCACACTGGTCTGATTATCAATAACACTACCTGGCTGCGAATCGTCCTGCTGGCTGTTAAAGGAATACCCGGCCGATAGATTTGGAATTAAATTGGAAAGAGTATAATTAATCATCCCGGAAAAATACGTTGTCCGGGTGGTTCCAGCCGTAACCGAGGTTCCGGCGGCATCCACATATGTCAGGGTTTTCTGCCCGTCCAGATTATCGCTCCACATTTCCATATTCGCCAGCAGGGCCAGGGTATCATCCAGCAGATAAACCTGGGCGTTCCCAGCCAGGCCTTCCCAATCCCCGATTAACCAATCATTGGCCAAAGACACATAATTCGCTCCGGTATGCCGGTACTGGATATCCATTGAACTTCTATTTCCCCATTCCCAGCGCGTACCTCCCCGAAAAGCATCTCCTATTGAAAGAGTAAGCAGGTTCTGGGCTTCATCATAATAACTCAAGCCGTATTCGCCGTAAATAGTGCTTGAAAAGCTGGGCGCCAAGTTGATTTTCACGCGTCCCTCAGAAGTCGCCACATGATTATTGGCAGGAAGACTACCGCCGTCTTCCTCTATGGAATTGGCATAATCATTAATCGTACTGAAATTAAGTGAAAATCCAGTACCCGGCATAAAATTATAAAACCATTGTGTTCCCCAGAGCCACTGCTCGAACGTCCCGGCCGCATCAAAACGGCCTTCAATGGGAACGCGGGTCATTCCTCCCAGGGCTTGAAACTTTGAATACGCTTTATCCGGACGACCGGAAGTCAAGGTCAGACTCCCGCCCCGCACAAAAATATTACTTATGGAATAATCCGAAAAAACCGGGTAAATATCACCAGCCGTGAAATTAAAAGACTCATCGAAAATCTCCAGGCTAACACGGTTTACCGGCTGCTGCCCGGGTGTTTCCTCATCAGTCAGGAAAATCGCTCCCAGCATATCCAGTGCTCCCACTTTTCCGGCCCAATTCAGGTTCTGGCGGATCAACCATCCCGCCGGCCGGCTGAGATAAAGCGTGCTTTTGGGTTCACGGGTTAAGGCCGCGTACTGAACCTCGGTCCCAAGACTACCGGAAAATTTCCGCAAAGCCTTGGCAGGTTCTTCCTTCCACTCTTCGGTACGTGATTCCGGTTTCCCGGACCGGCTGATGGTAAAATACCAGGGAGCCGATTCAGCCGCTACACCGTCAAGATTGCGCACTTTTACTTGCAACTTATGCTTACCCTCGCTCAGCTCCTTAGACGGGACATAAGAAACCATGGTTTCCGAAATTCGGGCCTGATTGGTTACATCCTTACCATCTAATATCACTTTCAAAGTCGATAGGTCCGGCCGGCTGCGCCCCGCATCAATAGCCACTACCATTACCGCCTCTTGAGGCGTAAGCCAAGCGCCCTCTTCAGGTGCCAACAGGCGTACTACCGGAGCCCTGGCAGCTTTGCGGACTACTACATAATGAGGCGCATTGGCCGCATTCAATACCGGAGAGGTCCTGATCTCGCCGGCTTGATTGCGGGCTGCAATGTAATACTCTATACCCTTACTTAAAACAACTGAACCCGGAATTTGTCCTTTATAATTGTATCCCGCCGCTGTCATAACCTGAACCCGGTATCCCAAGGTTCCGCTGGTCCTGAAAAAAAGCCTGACCTGAATGAGGGATGAACCGGGATCCGTTATGGTGGCATTAATGGAAAGAGACCTGCCTTGCATGGCCTCCAGCGGAGGATGATAAACAATATTCGGCAAGGCATACGCCTGCTGGAATGACATCCCATAACAGATTATCGCGGTTAATAAGCAGGCATATTTCCTTTTCATGTGTGTCCTATTTATTTATATTTTATATCGAGTTTCTGTTCTTTGCCGTCTTTGTCCTTGATCTTTAATTTCAAGGTCTTGGAAGAAGGTATAGCAACCACAGACCCAAACCATTGATCCCGTGATTCCAGATTAGCTTTTTGGGGTTCCCCCGGAATCTGGTCTTTCGCTGAGGTGCTTTCCTGGGATGCCCGGACTACGACTTTTCCGTGGGAATTAAAGAAATCAACCAAGCCGTCCCAGACAACAAGCTGGACTTTCCCGTCCGGTAAAACCTTTAGCTCAAGCTCCGTACCTTTAATCGCTGCTACCGCCGAAGGAGTCTCGATTTCAAGTTCTTGACCACGATCCAGCTTCTTAATCTTGGCCCATAAGTGGCCCAGCAACAGTTTTAGCCGTTTTTGCTTCTTAGCTTGCTTAACTTTGAATAAAAGATCGGAATTTTCATTCAAGCGGATTATGCTGCCGTCATCCAGAATTACGGCCGCTCTTGCCAGTTCTCTGGTCTTGATTCTGTCTCCTTCAAAAAGCAGTATGCCCTTTTGGGCTTTGATCCACTTCATTTTGCCGCTTCGAAGCAGCTCAACCTGCCCGTTCTTCACAAATAAAGTACCAATCCCCTTTTCAGCTTTGCTTTTGACGGCAGTTCCGGGCTTGGCAAACGCCGGCACGGCGCTAAACGCTGTTAAAAGTAAAATCACGGTTAAGACAATCAATTTATTATACATAACATCCCTCCTATTTATTCCAGCCGGGCCGATATAAGCTTGGCTGTTCCCTCACGTAATTGCCGCAAGAGTCCGGCTAAATCGTCACAATTGGTTTCCAAAGCTATGGCCCGAAAACCCTTGAGCTGGTCGACAATCGCTTTGTCCGGTATCAGACTTTTCAAGACCGAATCCGCCTCGGCCGGCGAAACCTTATTGCTCACCCGGGTCATTATAGTATTTATCTGGAACCAGGCCGGCTGCGAGCACCCGTCCTTTCCACCGATCGGTTTTCCGAAATCATCAAAAGCCCTGACTTTCCAGTAATATTTTTGCCCGCTTTCCAAAGTCCGGGCCGCGGAAGAATAGAGCGTTTGCGTATTTCTCAAACGCCGGCTGCGCCAGTAGGTATTGACTTCCGGATTTTTATTAGGGCTGACCATAACTTCATACTCCTTGGCTTTCTGAACCGGTGTCCAGGAAAAATTAGGCAGCAAAGTATTGACTTCCACATTTCTTGGGTAAACCGGAACCGGGGGCATATTAAGTGAGGACTGAGGAGCGAAAAACGCGAAGTTCACGATATATGGCGAGCCGGCGGGCGAGGTCGGAGTAATGGCAACGCGATAATTTCCCATGGGAAAAATACTTCCCCGAGCGCCTTGGCTAACGCTGCCGGGTTGGTAAGCATCATTAAAAGTGATATTGATATTCGAAGTATTAATCTGATCGGCATTATATCGGTTAGTACCTTCTTCCAGCGGACGGGCTTGGAAACCGGTCGCTACTACCACCTGATTCCTCCCCTCCATGATTTCGACTTTAAATTCCAGGGGGACGCCCTTTTCATTTTTGCCGATACAAGTCGCTATCATCATAAAAATGTGGGATGCGGCCATCGGAATAGAGTTGCGCTGGTTTTGATGAGCCTGGTAAAACTCTACCAGCAGTCGGGGCGATATTGAAACATTAGTAATCTTTACCTTAGCAATCTTTACCTCGGCCGGCGCCCAAGCAGCGCTTAATAACAACATTACTATTGCTAAAAAACCAGACTGGTTGAAAATCTTCATAATATGCCTCCGCTTATGATATTATATAAAATATGCCAGCCATTTGCTTTTCTGCACGTTAATACTTTACCCTGTTTTTTCAATCCCTGAAAGATGAGATATACCACCCACGGTTGTAGGGGCGTTTAATTAAACGCCCCTACAACCGTGGGTGATGTCATAACAAATGGCTAATATATTACTATGTTTTTCCAACCAAGTACGAAATACTTTATTCCCGCTTTAAAACAAGCGGTCAATCACCACCTCAACTCCGCAGCCGGACAACTTGGGTATCAAAACCGGACCAGTATCAGTGGCTTTCTGTTTTTTTACGTCCCGCTGCTCCAATACTGCCAGTGGCGATCCTGTAAGATCATAAAGCCAGGAAGTCAGAAAAAGCACAAGTCCGCCAATAGCCAGGCCTACTCCCCGGGAAAACTGTTCCGATTGCCCGTAATAATTGACATTTTCTAAATCCATCTCGTCTATGACAGAGGTTACATCCGTTATTCCACGATAAGCCATATATACCGCCCCGACCTCGGCCAGTAAAAGCAAAGATCCGGTCAAAGGCCGGCCGGCGTAAAAATGCCCGTAACCATGCAGAACAATGCCGGGAGCAAAAGCCAAAGAAGCCGCTATTCCGGGTTGAGGCCCTGATTGCTCCGGCGACGAGGCAAGTGTTGAACGGACTTCCGGTATCGGCACAGCCGAAGAAAGCAGGCTTTCAGGAGCGGAAAAAACGCTTCCTGCCCCCGCGAAATGAATCAAAACAACAAAAACCGCCAGGCGTAATGCGTACGGTTGGAACATAATTCCACCTCTTTTATGGAAGTGGGTTAAGTTTAATATACAGGCTTTTTTTTGTCAATCCCGGAAGTGGGTTACATAGTAAGCGCCAAAATAACCAGATAAACATCCACCCGCCGGTTCTTTTTACGGTTTTGCTCCACATCATTCGGCGCGATGGGACGGGATTCCCCGTAATATTCCAGGATAATATTCTCCGGCTTGATTCCATATTTTCGCCTTATATAATTCTGAACCGCCTCTGCCCTTTGCCGGGACAATTTCATATTATAGGCCTCTGGCCCCAAATTACAGGTATGACCCGCGATTCTTATCTTTAAATCGGGATATTTCCTTAAAAGACCTCCGATAAAGTCCAACGGGGAATAATTTGTTTCCAATAATACATCTTCATCAATTTTAAACAGCAGAGGTTTCGGCTCATAGTCTTTTATATCCACCAGTAATTCCCGCAGCTTTCTCTCACGCTCGCTTATTTGATAAGGAGGCTGTTCATACCCTTCTTTTGTTTCGGGAACCATTGGTTCATGCACGATTGCTCGGTCCAGGACGACCGACGCCTCCGACGCCTGGAGTGCTTTTTCGTCCGGAGGTGTCTGCTGGCGACTCCAATTAACCGTTATTCCAAAACGGTGTGATCCCCAGGTGTCGTAAATTTGTAATGGATACGTAAAAGCATAATCGAATTGCAATACCAAGGGCGTCCCTGACCCGGCGTATCGAAAACTCAAGCCGCTGGTAATGCGATCCATATTCAAACCGGTCCGAAGAGCTAAAACCCGTTTCAGAAACCAGGC
>DAOVYW010000135.1 GCA_030635415.1 Candidatus Firestoneibacteriota bacterium | reverse complement strand
TCGGCCCGTGCGACAATGTCCGGATCGGTTTCCGTTTCCAGAATAACATTGACGCAGAGCTGGATATCCTGAATGTCGGTCCGGCCGTCTTGGTTGAGGTCCGCGGGCGATAGGGCGGAGGGGGGGTATTCATGCGCGCCAGCATCAGCCCTAGTTCCAAATGGGCGCGGGTTATTATCATAGTCTGTGCCTGAATATCCAGGGTTACTGCTATAATCTCGGGCAGAGGAATTTAAGGTAAGCCTGAAGTTTTCGGCATCAGCATTTACAAAATACATGTTAGCTACGCTATTGGATGTCAGATTATCTTGAACAACAGAATATCCCGTAGATATTTGACCGGCGGTTGATGTCCCAACAACAAGATTATATCTAATCTCCCCAAGATCACTAATTTTTGTATTAATGCCATAATGATCTGAGGCACTATTCACTATCGTATTATTAATAATAGTTTGGCCACTCGTACTTGAAAGATTATTAAGCCCGTGTCTCCCTGCGTCTATAATAACATTATCGTGGATATCAACCTGTAGGACTTTGAGAATCGCTATTATACCATCTGCATAAGCATTAATGACCATGTTTTGATAAACATCCGCAGTCACATAGTCATCTAAAAAGATACCGAAGAAGTGCTGTACCGTACCTAACATCCCGCAATTCTTACAATAATTTTTATATATCTCATTTGTTCCCTGATCTGCGGCACATAATTGGATGCAATCCCATCCACAATTCTCAACGATGTTTGAGTATATTTTACAATCCTTAAAAGACGGATGATTAGCAGGAATAAAATTGCTTGTTCCGAGATAAATTCCCTCGGTTTTTGCATCGTGAATATAACAATTATGTACTATTATATTTTCTACATCTTGTGATGCTGTCCATGTCCCTTTCTGCCACTGAATTCCTGCGCCGGTATTTGTATCTCGTATTTCAACATACTTAATTTTAATGTCCTCGCTTTCATATAAACGTATCCCATAAATCCCATTCGACAAGTTTATTCCATAGGTTTCAGAGGCATAATTACTTCCATCCAGAACAATATATCTACATCGAGCAAACGAAATTGACCCCGAGGGTGCGGCGGTCATGGTTTCGGTAATGCTAATTTTAGCATCAGCTGGGTTCGTAATAATTATCGGGTTTCCGCTGCTTCCAACGACATCCAAAAAATAAAGATGATTTGTCCAGCCGCTTGGTATTTCCAGTGTGTCGCCGCCGGTAAGCGTCCCGGCAGGGATGAATCCTGTGGTTTGGGTGACGATGGAGGCGTTGATTATGTATGTCGCCGCGTGAACCGAACTCATTCCCGCGAACAAAAGCAGTCCTGCTCCAATCAAAAGCATCCCTAATCTTCTCATCGTCTTGTAATTTCCCTTTCTCATTTTAACGCTATTTTATACCCCTTCGCCAAATACCCCGCAGCCCCTTTTCGTTTTCTGCTACTCCAACCACATCTCTTCCGGCTTGCACTGGGTGTTGACTCTCACATTAAACTCCCCCCGTGCTTCCACACCACGAAGTCGTCCCCGTAATGGTCCCTGATTATCGGATAAATCCCATACCAAGGGTTGCTCAGGATTCTCCCGTGAAGCTTGATGTTCCTTTTGGTATTCCTCTTCGCGTTCTTTTTTACGCTTTTCATCATAGGCCTGTTTTGCCCCTAGCCGCTTGCCAGCCTCATCAGGCTCAGCATAATTTTCATTGAGCTTTTCCCATAGTCTGCTTGCTGCACTGATCAGCGCCTCGCGTTCGTTGCCTAAATCATAACGTATCTTTTTTCCTTTCTTACCAACATGTCCCTGACGCAAAATAAGGGAACAGCCTTCCACCCTGATCTCCCAGAATTTCTTCTTCTCTGTAGATTCCCACCCTTCCAGATGAATATATTTTTCCCGGCCGAACTTGCTTGTCAGGTACTGACGATGGGCCCCAGCGTTTTTATGTATATTCTTAAGGATTTCATGGCTTTTCATAAAACACCTCCACCCTTTTAGTTTAGTCCGTGGCAAAACCCCTTTTGGCGTCTTTGCGAGGAGCGGCAGCGACAAAGCAATCTCGATTTTATAACAATAAAATCAGATTGCCGCACTCCCTCCGGTCGCTCGCAATGACTTCTTAGGGGTTTTTGCAGCAGAATCATTATTTGCTTTCGATGTCAGTGTATCAAAAACTGGAGCAAACCGCAAATTATTGCTTTTGGCCTTAGGAGCTCGAGCATTTAGTCTGAAATTAAAGTATTTCTCTCCCTTTTTTGCGGCCTGTCCTGCCTGTCCTGCCTGTCCTGGATGGTTTAGTCCAGGGGATGGTTTAGTCCAGGGCTTTCGCCGGAATGACATCAAAATGCCATTTCCTTAGTTATGACACAGTCTCTTTAAAAAGGGGGGATTGAGGGGGATTTTATCAGACTGTATTCAACATTGCTCCGGCACCTTAAAACCGGACATTCCTACTTTGGGTTGCCAGCCCAGATTTTGTCGTTGACGCACTATTCCAGCCTTTGTTACACTATCCTTCTAAAACAATTTCTTATCAACCATTCACAATAATGCAAGAAAGCATCAATCCATAACGCATGTTCATAAGTAATGCCGGGTGTAGTAATATTTTGAAAGCAAAAGCAAATAAACCAACATTAAGGTTTGAAAGTGCGGTGCAATGAATTCCGTACTATTCACCGCAACAAACAATGTTATGGAAATTTATAAGGATTAAAAAAAATCCGCTTTATCAGGTTTTGAATATGCTGCCCAATAATTTACTGATATTGACAATGACTCAAATATTACTACAACTAAACTTAACCTGTTTAAATATTCCCCAAAAAAATATCAATGGTATTTTTATTGTATATTTGATTTTGTATCGTTAGTGAAATTATGAAAAAAGCATTAATTACAGGGGCGGCCGGTAATTTAGGCGGATTATTAGCAAACTATTTAAAAGATTCAGGATTAATTCTTAATTTACTGATTCACAAAAAAGAAATTGACCCTAAATTAAAAGGAATCCCAAATATAAATGTTTTTAAAGCCGATTTAGGGAACAAAGACACTTTAGCCTCTGCTTTAAAAAATGTAGATGTTGTTATCCATTTCGCAGGCGTTCTATTCAAACATAATCCCGAAAAATTTTTACCCCTTACAAATACATTATATTTTAGTAATCTTATTGAAAAAGCTGTTGAAAGTAAAGTAAAACGGATAATACTAATTAGTTTTCCACATGTTGAGGGAGAAACAACACCTGAGAACCCTGCAACAGGATGTCTTAACGGCAACCCGATTTCTGTGCATGCAAAAACTCGATTAGAAGAAGAGAAATTATTATTCAGCATGGGAGCGGAGACAAATATTGAAGCTGTCTCATTAAGAGTAGGAATGGTTTATGGCCGCGGAATATTAATGATTGACACCGCTCATAAACTTGCAAAAAACAGACTGTTAGGAATCTGGGAAAAACCGACTTGGATACACTTAATTTCAACTCCAGACTTTTTAGAATCAACGACACAAGCGGTGATCAAAGAAAACATAACCGGCATATATCATCTCGGCGATGAAGGACAACAGACATTACAGGAATTTCTTGACTCGGCTACAAAACAATGGGGATATAAGCCTCCCCTGAGAATGCCGGTCGGATTAATTATGTTTGCCGCCAAAGTGCTTGAATTATCTTCATTTCTTTTTGCTATAAAAAGTCCCTTAACCAAAGATTTTATTAAAATCGGCATGGTCTCCTATTATGGCGACACTCATAGAATGAGGCGTGAATTACTTAAGGATTTAAAATATAAAACATATAAAGAAGGAATTGAAACATTATAAAACACCTTACAAACCAACTATTGCAAATAAACTTCTGTGAAGCACATCTTTCCTAATTTGCAAATTTCTACTGCGGGAGAATTCGTAGGAGGTTAATCAGTGGGGGCAAATAAATTATGTGCCCCTGGAGGTTTTTTGTAAATATTTTCACTTCCGCCAGGCACGCCAACGCCGGTGCCCCCAGAACCACTGGGTGGGATACTCACGGACCCGTGTCCCCACCAGCTTGTTCATGGCAGCCACCGCTTCTTTCGCGATATCTTCCGGTGTTCCTTCACGCTGGATTACAAATTCCGGACCAATACTAAGCTTAAGCGATTGGTCGGGCTGGCGTATACAAAAGGCCGGTAGCAACGGAGCCCGGCCCTTCAACGCCAGGTTGGCCGCCCCTAAAGTGGAACCGGCCGGATGTCCCATAAAATCAACATAAACGCCACCGGTTTCTACTTGATCAATTAGTATGGCCAAAACACCTCCGGCCTTTAGGTGGGAATAGGCATGATAAGCGCACAGGTGACGGGGATTATCCGCGATTACTTTTACACCCAGACGTTTACGGAACCAGGCATAGAGGCGGGATACTTTCCGGTCCGAAGACTCGCGGAAAATAACTTTCAAATTGCATACCTGCGCCAGCCCGGCGGCTAGGAGCACGAAATTTCCCAGATGCGCGGAAAAAACCACCACGCCTTGCCCCTGGGCTACAGCTTGGTCGAGATATTCCCGGCCTTCAATATGTAAAAATTTTCCGAGTACACGCGGATGTCCGGCAACATGTATGGCCTCGAGTAATATTTCTCCCAAATGAGCGAAATTCTTTCCTGCCATCCGCTGCTTATCCTGTTGGTTAATGCGTTCCCCATATACGAGCTGAAGATTATCCCGAGCTATGCCGGCCCGTTCCGGCATTATGGCATAGGCCAGCCTTCCCAGGCACGCACCTTTTTTCAGGCATAACCAGCGTGGTGTCCAGCCGAGCAAATAAATCAATCCCCGGATTAGAGTTTGGAAAATAGCGGTTAGAATATTCATGTTTCTTTATTATTTTTTTCAAATAGATATGCATAATTGACGCCCGTACGGTCGGTAATGGTTAATAATACGCTCTGGCCGTTAAAAGCGGAAGCTTGAGTAGCAATCTTGAGTTTTGGCAGATCAGGATCAGGAACAAACCAGGGAGAAGCCGGCCATTGTCCGGTAGACAAAGCCAAACTCGCACAGAGCGCACCAAAAGCTTCGGCCGCGCCATCCAGGCGACCCAAGGCGCCGGCAAAAGCAAAAACCGGTATCTCGCCTAAACGCCGGCCGAAAACCGATTCCAGGGCCCGCATTTCCCGCGCGTCTTCTGCCGGACTCCCTTCAGCCGAAACCATGATTCCACCAATGCTCTCAGCCGGGATTTCCGCCCGCTCCAGCGCCTGTCTGACAGCCCGGGATAATTGCCCACCTTGAGGATCATTATTATTCAATCCAACAGCGTCAAAAGTGCCGGCATAGCCGGCATACCGGGAATAAACCCCGGCTCGAGGCGCACTACTTGGATCTTCTTTTTCAATCCGGAGAGCAGCCGCGCCTTCTCCCATCCAAGCCCCGTCCCGTTGTGAAGATAACGGCCGCGGGCGTGTTGGGGAAATTTCCAGCGCTCCCTGCTGCCTCGGCCGGGAGGCTTCTTCCATGCCTGCCGCTAAAATTGCCGGGTTCCGCCTGAGCGATAGAACGTCCCATGCTTCGGCCAAAGCGCCGCTGCCGGAAAGAGTATTATTATAACCTTGTAAACCGGTTTCTATACAGGCGTAGCCGGTACCGGCATTTAATGCCGTATTGGGATATTCCATGGGATTAGCGCGCTGTGGGCCGCGGGCAATATTCCGGGCCGTAAATTGGACTATGGTATCCAGGCTGCCCAGATTAGTACTCACGCACATACCGATATGCTCCGGCTGAATCCGATTAGACGGTTCGGTCCTGTCATTTACCGCGCTTTTTACCGCACCGGTTAGTATTTGGGACACCCGGTCCATACGCCGTATACGATCTTCGGATAATAATGCTTCGGGATTAAATTCCGTTAGCGGGATTGTACCGTCCGGTCCGGCCACTCCGGCCCGGCCCACGCACAGAGATTGCCAAAATGTCCGGGGGTTGTTACCGTGTTGATGAATAACGCCCAGTCCGGTTATCGCAAATCTCTGATTCATGCCTGTACCCTATCCGTATCATCTCCGGCTAAACTAAAAATCAGACTGGCATTGTTGCCGCCGAATCCAAAGGAATTGGAAAGGACATTTCTTACCTTGGCCGGCCGGGCCAGGTTGGGAATATAATCCAGATTACAATCAGGCGCACCGGGCAGATAATTCAAGGTAGGCGGCAGTGTTCCATTTAATAAAGTCAATACCGAGGCCACGGCTTCCACCGCACCGGCGGCGCCCATACAATGCCCGACAGCGGCCTTGATCGAAGAAATCGGAGGCCCGGAAACTCTCTCCCCAAAAACTTTTTTAAACGCGCGGCTCTCCATGCTGTCATTCTGCGGAGTTCCAGTACCATGAGCATTCACGTAATCAATATCCGTCGGCTCCAGACCTGCATCCGCCAGAGCCGCCTGCATGGCGCGGACCGCGCCGCTGCCCTCGGGTTCAGGCGCGGTAATATGGTACGCATCTTCAGCCAAACCGGCTCCGATCGCATATGCCAGGGGAACCGCGCCCCGCTGCCGGGCGGATTCCAACGCCTCCAGAATTAAAATCCCGGCGCCTTCGCCGATTACCAGCCCTTCATGATTAATTGAAAATGGAGCGCACTGTTTCCGAGCCGCGGAACGCAGGGCATTAAAACCGGAGAAGACCATCTGGCAAAAGGCATCCGCGCCGCCGGTC
>DAOVYW010000206.1 GCA_030635415.1 Candidatus Firestoneibacteriota bacterium | reverse complement strand
ATCCAGAAAAGTACTATTTTATAAGCATTAAAAAAAACCCTGGATTCCGGCTTAAAGCACGCCGGAATGACAAAATATAAATTCCAAGTACTTGTGAGACATGACACTAGGAACTTGAGCAATTAGTCGGTTTTTTAGGTTGTCATTCCCGAATGCTCTTATCGGGAATCCAGAAAAGTACTATTTTATAAGCATTAAAAAAAACCCTGGATTCCGGCTTAAAGCATGCCGGAATGACAAAATATCAGGTCCAAGTACTTGTGAGACACAAACGTACTTTTAAAATACAATACTAGGGCAGGCCGGAAACCAGAAAAGCTTTTAAAATCCAGATTCCTGGATACCGGCTTTTGCCGGTATGACAGCTTGTTTAAGACAATCTTTAAGAAGCATTAAGGACACTTCACCATTTCATTATGTAATAATATGTCACTCACGCCTCTTCTCTCAGCTCAAAACTCTATTTTTAAGGTAATCCAGTGATCCCAGCCGTCGATCCGGTCCTCTACCACAGCGTAATCCAGCCTTAAGGCAGCGCGTGCCCAGCCTATCCAGGGTACGCGCACTCCGCCGCCCGTAGAGATTTGCCCGTCATCATATCCTCCGCGGAGAAAGAGAATATTCGCCCACGCGTACTCCAGGCCTGCCCGGGGCCGTGCCGCGCGGTGGCTGAGGCTCTGTTCCAGATCCGCGCTGAATAACAGGCCATGGGTCTCCCTTATTGTCATGTGATACGCGGCCCCAAGCTTAAAAACCATGGGAAACCGCTCCTTTAAACCGGTTGACCATTCCAGGCAGGTATAAACATCCCGCACGGCCAAGGCAGCGGTTAATCCGGGATAACCGCTCCAGGCTATTCCCGCGTCAAGGCCCCAGCCCGCGGCATCTTCCTGGTCCAGTTGATGGTATAATCCTTTTGCTCCCAGACCCAGATAGATATTCCGGCCTAGGGGCATGCCAAAAACCAGGCCATACGCGCCTTCAACATTTGCAAAGAGATAATCCGGATTAAGCGAATCCGTGGAGCGCGCTTCAATATCATAAGCTGTTACCATACGGCGCAGGATAATTCCAATAGTTCCTTCCGGGCCTGCTCCTTTACTCCCGGATTTATAATCAACCGGAAATCCCCAGGCATTCAGGGGCAGGGCATAAACCAACTGGGTATAATCTCCGCTCCCGGGAAAAACCGTATAAGTGGCCATGAACTCCTGGCGTTTTACCCAAGCCAGTCCGGCTGGATTCCAATAGGCGGTTGCGGCATCCCGGAATACAGCTGTATATGCGCTTCCCATGGCCGCGGCCCCGGCATCCATACCCACTTTCAGGAAGGCGCCGGGTTGGCCGGCCCCTGGGGCAGCACCGGCCAAAACCGGCCGGAATGCCAGAATCATTAAGATCATTAATATTGGTCTTGAGCAGGATAGTTTATTATTCATAAATTTACCTCAACACAGCTATAACTTTGGTCCGGCTGGCCGGCCCGTTATCCGTGGTGATCCTGAAAAAATAGGCCCCATTAGCCACTACTTCACCTGCTCCGTTGCGGCCGTCCCAAGCCTTGATGTTCTTCCCAACCAGAGTTTCCGCGGATGAAAAAGACCGCTCCCAAACCAGGTCCCGCGAAACATCATAAATTCTAATATCGACCTTCCGTGGCTCATCCAGCAGAAACACAATCTGCGTAATCCCATCCTGGTCGGGATTAAAAGGATTCGGATAATTATAAACCGTAAGCTCCGGCCGTTCCACCAACGGATTGCCAAGCGCGGCCAAAAGATCAATCCGGCCCGAACCGGTCTCTTCATCCGCTCCCGCGGGTCCTATATCCTGCGCTGTGGATTTAAGCTGATTCTCGATCTGATCCACACTCCATTCGTCATGATAAGCCCAAATAACCGCGGCCGCTCCGGAAACCAAGGCCGCGGCCATGGAGGTTCCGGCTGTGATGGCATACTCACCGGCTTCCGATCCTCCCATGAAATCCGTTATCCGGCTGTTCTCATTCCAATAAGTACTTAATATCCCTGTTTCCTTGGAAAAAGCTTCTCCCCCGGACCCTCCAGGCGCAGCCATATCAATGTCAGACCCAAAGGTGGAGTATGAGGCTCTCTGATCCGAGGGATTAGTGGCTGCTATGGCAAGGACACGCGGGAACGCGGCTGGATAATGTTTTATCGTATCTCCTGAATTTCCGGCAGCCGCGATAACCAGGCAGTTATGTCCATAAGCATAATCAATCGCATCTTGCAGCACTTGGGGCGGTTTTGCCCCTTCTTCCAACGGCCCGCCCAGGGATAAATTTATGATGCGGGCGCCCGCGTCCACAGCCCAGGTAATACCGGCCGCAATATCCGCATCCATTCCTTCGCCTGCTTGATTTAAAACCTTGATTGGCATAATACGACCATCCCAGGAACATCCGCTAATACCCAGATTATTATTAGTCATCGCGGCGATTATGCCGGCTACATGTGTCCCATGCCCGTTGTCATCCATGCCACTACGGCTGGGGGGAGTATAATTTTCCTGGTTTATAATGGTAATTCCCGGGATCAGACGCTCTTTAATATCCGGATGATCCAGATCAACTCCTGAATCCACTACTGCTACTAGTATACTGCTGTCTCCCTTGTGTATTGACCAGGCAAAATTGGCATTGATTTTTGGCAAGTACCACTGCTGATACTGTCTTTGGTTGCGTTCCGGCCGATAGTAAGGATCATCCGGCACGATTTCGGTTGCCAGGGCATATTTCCAGTAATTCGGCTGGGCCCATTCTACTTCTTTTTTCCTTTGCCAGTGTCCGGCTGCGAAATCCGGAGTCTGGCCGGCCGGAATCGGTATACGCTCTATTCCCAGACCAGCCACTTGGCCCCGGCTCTGCGCGGTTATCCTTCGGTCTGCTCCTGGTCTGAGCTTTACCAGTATCTCTGTTGCCACGCGCGCTTCGGGCCGCACCGGGAGAGGAACTAATACCGGTTCTGAGGCCCAGGCCGGAAGGTGGAAGAAAATAAACCAGACTAAGAGCAATCCTATATCTGTTAGTATTTTTCGGGATATACTTTTTTTATGCATTAGTAAAAACTTCTTTCATTTTTGGTAATGTGTTAGCCGTTCATTACAGCAAAACCGCATGTGAAATAAAAGAAACCACTTTCTTTGTAAGGGCACGGCGCGCCGTGCCCCTACTAACAGAATGCGTTACGTCCCAGAGTATAAACAAACTTTTTCCTGACTTAAAGAATATTACTTTATCCTGCATAAAATAAATTATGGTTATTTCTTCTCCAGCACCATTCTTCCCTCTTTAACCCTGGCCTGGATTTTATCTCCCGGCTTGAATTCACCGGCTACCAAACGCTTGGCCAGGGGATCGGTAAGCAAGCGCTGGATGGCACGCTTTAGCGGGCGCGCGCCGTAAACCGGATCATAACCCTGCTCAGCAATCAGGCGGACCGCCTCAGGCTTTAGTTCCAGAGATAAGCGTTTATCCGCCAGGCGCGCCTGCAGCCTGCTCACTTGCCGGTTCACGATTTGTTCAATCAATTTATCCGACAACCGGTGGAAAACAATAATATCATCCAGCCGGTTTAAGAATTCCGGTTTGAATTGGGCTTGCAGTTCGGCCATAACCGCCTGGTGCACCTCGCTCTCCGATGCCTGGCTAAGTTGAGAAATGGTCTGACCGCCTACATTGCTGGTTAAGATAATCAGGGTCTGGCGGAAATCCACGATTCTCCCCTGCCCGTCAGTCAAGCGCCCGTCATCCAAGACCTGCAACAGGATTGAAAATACCTCAGGATGGGCTTTTTCAATCTCATCAAAAAGAATCAGGTTGTATGGCCGGCGCCGGACCGCCTCTGTTAGCTGGCCGCCTTCTTCATAGCCTACATAACCGGGAGGCGCGCCGATCAGGCGGGCCACGGAATGCCTTTCCATGTACTCTGACATATCAATGCGTATCATGGCCGATTCTTCGTCAAAGAGAAACTCGGTCAACGCCCGGGCCAACTCGGT
>DAOVYW010000182.1 GCA_030635415.1 Candidatus Firestoneibacteriota bacterium | reverse complement strand
TTGATCACATGATCAGAAGGCAAAAAGACAGCAGTCGCATCCGGGCCAAAGCGCTGCTTCAGCACGGTTAGGCATAAAGCCATGGCTGGGCCTGTGTCCTTCTTGGCCGGCTCGCCTATAATATTTTCTTCTGGAAAATCCTCGGGCATTAACTGTTTAACCTGGGATACAAATGAACCGCGCGTGGAGATAAAAATTTGCTCATCGGATGCTCCTATGTTCTTTAGTCGTTCATAGGTTTTTAGCATCATGGATTCCGGTCCCTGCCCAAAGGGACGGAACTGCTTGGGCATGTCGCCGGTGCTTACGGGCCAGACGCGCGTGCCGCCACCACCGGCCATTATAACAAATTTCCCCTTTTTCATAGCCGGTTCTTTAACTTGCAGGTGGTAATATACTGTCTCCCTCTGGGAAGTTACCTTCTTATCCACGCCTTTCAGCCGGGTTTGCTCTGCTGCCATGGATGCCAGATATTCCAGAGCCTTTTCTGCCTCAGGATCACTGATCCTCTCTTGCTTAGCAAACTCCCCTCTGGTTAATTCCTGGCCGTCCATGATCAAAGCATGCGCCGTCTTGGCATTGCGTAGTACAGAAGGAGAACTTTGCTGCCCTATAACAGCCATACAAGCAGATACCAGCATAACCAGCATCGTCTGACTGGAAACATTCTTGGCCACACGATCAAAAACCATCTGGGGAAGCCTGGCAAACATTGAGGTTATTCGCGGATAAAACGCCACGCCCACTCCGGCCAGCAGGCCTACTCCCGCGATGGTGGCAGCGATGGGCAGGGATACTCCGGTCAGAAAAGCTACTCCCAGGCTGAGAGCAACAATGGCTCCCCCGATAATATAGGGCATGGCCGGCCGTAGATTTTGGCCGGCATCGGTCAGCAGGGTCTGCAAATTCTCTCCCACCTGCTGCAATCCCGCCCCGGTCCCGCCGCTGCGGAAGGCTTGGAAAGCGTTTGGCAGCATGCCGGCCCCGCTGCCGATATTCTGCCAAGCGGTCATGCCGGCCTGAAGCATTACCCCTCCCCCGGTTAAGGCCATCATGCTTACAGTACTCTGGGGAAGACTAATGCCGGGCAGCATCATTACTTTCCCGGTTGCGCCGAGTTTGGCAAACTGCGCCTGGTGCGCTTGGATTTGAGCGTTCGTCATAACCACAAAGTTCATGCCATTTCCAAAAGTAATTTCCTCTATGGTATCCGTCATTTCCTTTAAGGCATTGGCCGCGCACATCACTACTGAGAATTCCGCTCCCTTGATGGGCAGCACTGCCGGCTCGCCCTTCGAAATTTTGGCGATAATTCCCGGAGTAATTTTTTCGGCCAAATCAAAATCCAATCCTTTAAAGTCCGCCGGATACTTTGCCTTATAGTTAAGATATTTTTTTACCAGGGTTTTAAAGAAACGGCGATGCGCCAGAAATTCCATGAGTCCGGAATTTACCAGCAATTGAACTAAATTGAAAAAAGCATTGATCCGCGCCAGTTCAGCCGGATCGGATAAGAACTGCTTGAGATTTTCTTCAGCAATGACAGTATCCGCATGGGCCGGCGCTACCTGCGGGTTATTCAGAGGTACGGAAATCAGGTTCTGATTTTGGGCTAACAGCTTTTCCAGCGGAGTTTGGCGGTTCTGGAGCAGGCGGAAATAGGGATTAACAACATCAGCGTGCAATATGCGGGGCTGGATCGAAACATACGAAATTCCCTGAGCCTGTAAAGCCTCCAGCACTCCCTGGGTATGGAATCCGCCGGTAACCAGTATTCCCAGGTTTTCTCCGTGCCGCTGCATGCCAGCCAGGATATTTTTAACAAAATGCCCGCTGCGCTTCTCAGCCACGGCGTAGAAGTTCTCTACCTTCTCGAGATACTGGTCCAGCGCGTATATCTCCGTATCCATAAAAAATTGATTTCCCGGATCATGCTGCCGGATAAAGCTCAAAAATGTTTTAACCGCGAAATCCCCGCGCCGGGCGTGAAATTCAGACACGTCTTGGGTGCTGGCCGAGACATTTATCAGTTTTTCCACAATATCCACGCGGCGGCAGAGCTCATCCAGCTCTCTCTGCGCGACGGTGGAATAGAGGGAAGCCCGTATGGCTTCATCCAGTTGCTCCATTTCCCGATACAAATTCCCGGAATCAACCGCGATGGGAAAGATGCTCTTCTGCTTCTGAATATAGATACCCATGTTGGGAAAACGGCTTAAATCAAGTTTATGCCGGCGGCCGTATTTAAAAAGCGCTACGCAGTACTTGAGTATGGATAAATGTCCTTCGCGGTAATTAAGGCGCTGCCCATCAAAATACTTAAGCGGGGGGTTATAAATATGCCCCTTCAATTCCTCCAGGACCTCCCGCAGATCATAGCAGTATCCCTGGCTCTCAAAATTCAGGAAACTCCGGACCGTGGCAAGATTATGCCGATACAACTCCTCGGTCTCGATTCCTTCCAGGATTATTTTATGCCGGCCAATAGCGGCATAGTATTCCGGACCGCCTATCTGGCCCTGCCTAACTAAATATTTTCCAACACTCTCTTTGACTTCCTGAACCGGAAAGGTTCCCAGTTTTGTAGTATTCACCGGACGGCTGGCGCCCTCAATAGCTACCATTTTTAAACCGTGCCTGGCGGCCATGGCATCAATTATGCCGGCAACGTTATTCTGCACCTCGTAATTGCAGTGCAGATCCTGGATATGTACCACCAGACGGTCTTGCCCCTGGGAGGACTTGGTGATTGTGCCTAATTTAGCGGGAATTTCTATTGGCCGGTTATTAAAAACAACCTGATGAGCCGGAGCCGGAAAAGAGCCGGATTCAAAGGCCCAGGTGAGGTAAGGGAAAATAAAAGTAACCGCAATCACGAGGGAGATGATCTTGGTCCATACCCGGCGTTTGGGCGTATGCCACTCAGCCATGGAATAGATATTTCGTGAATGGTCTGCTAAGCTCTTGGTGAATGGACGCACGGCTGAATCACCTCTTTGAATAAAATATACTATTAAAATAATGTTATTATATTTTAGTATATCATAAAAATATTCCCTTTTCAAGTCAATGATTTATTTATTCTAAAAAGGAATATCTCGGGGTGATGCATTTTGAAACAAGCAAAGCCTCTTTTACGCCGCTTGCTCTGCAATCCGTATAATACGTCGCTGTAGCGGACTGGAAGGCTCCTGATATTGGATTATATTCCCTGGAAATTCACGGAAATAGTTCACAATAAAACCATAATTACTTCGTTTGACTGACTTGTACAATAAATCAGGCATTCGAAAGGATTTTCCATTGATTTTCCCGGCTTTTCGCGTGGCTCCTGGAGTGACATAGTTCATGAACCGGATTACATCCTGGAGTAATGACAAATCCACTTCGTGATCTCTCAATACATCTATCAAAACTATGAGCATCTTCTCCTGGAATTCCGGTATGGAAGTGATATTCTTATTTCGTGTAAGCTGGTTTAAGTCATCATTTGGATTTATAAGCAGGGAGCAGAAAACCGAACCATACTGCCTGCCATCATGTTTAAAGCGTGCCTTAAGATAGGCTTCCCGGTTTAGGTGCAGGGCTCTTTGATTAAGCCAGGCAACGATAAAAGAGTGTCTCAGGAGGCAGGCCAGAATGCCAGCTCGGATTAACATTATTCTCGCGTGCAGACCCGGAAAAATCCTTAATACCGGCCCGAGCCGTTGCAAAAGAGGAGTATTCAAGAATGCTACCGGTTCTTTCATCTTGCTTGAACCGGGATAAAAAGAACTTGAAATCTCCCCCAGTCCCTCCTGGCCTGCATTTCCCAATTCCCGCATGCTTGCTTCTTCTGGGACTTTATCCAACTTCCGTAATAGAATATCCGCCACAGGATCGGTTATAATAACTCTCCCCAGATGCTCTTCATGCTTCTTATCCTTCAGTTCCATAATTAATTCCCGCATGCCGTCTCTTCCCATTGGTACTCTCTCGGTTGCCATTATTTCTAATTCACTTCTCCAATCTATATAGCACTGGTATCTTTCCTGTATCCTTTTCTCGATAAGACGCATAACGCCTTCATTTCTGTCGTTTAATACCATCCCTCCAGGAGGCGGTTCCTGCATTTTAGCCACTGCCAGTTTGGTTAAATGTGTTAAGTATCCCTCAGGTATTTCTTCCCCGAATTTCTCCCCATACATTTTCTCTATTTTCCCGGTTAGTTCATTACCGTTCCTCGCGAATATCCTCCGATCCGGCTGCTGTAAACCCTTATCTTTTGCCATACCATCCAAATGCTCTACCATATTCCGAAAAACCACATTCTTGTCCATAGCGTCCAGAAACAACGCCCATTTTTCACGGTCATTTTTTGATTGCATAGTTTTTGTCAAATTATCATAAGGTATCAATTGCACCAGATTTTCAATCACCGGACGAATGTAATTTTCAGTTTTTTCATTCCCCTCACATGCTTTGGCTATATTTTTTATCAAGTTTATCCCTGGTTTCTCATTTTTTATCTTCTCATAGGTATTTTCATTCTCTCCCGGTCTGGTATCTCCATCCCTTTTCACAACTATTCCGGACAGCAGCATGGCCGTTGCGGCAAAGAAGTCCCAGTAATCCCAGCCGGTTGCCAGGTAGCTGCCCAGCCAGGCAGTCTCCCCGCCGGCCAAGACCCAGGCATGAATAAGAAGCATGGGGATTAGTAATACGGGCAGTAAGATAATTTTCTCCCACAAAGCCGTTTCTTTTCTATTCTTACTCTCCCTTGCTTCGTTTATTTTATCTACTTTAGCGAGAAAATGATCTTTTATTCCCTCTGCCTTTATAAAGCTATACTTGATTCGGCGTCCGGGATTACCCAGCACACCTTTTTCAACCAGGTCCTCTAATACTTTAAAAACATATCTTTTGTTAATTTCAGCTACTTT
>DAOVYW010000224.1 GCA_030635415.1 Candidatus Firestoneibacteriota bacterium | reverse complement strand
CCATTTTTCTAATTAAATTATAGAATACGTTTTTAGCCACGTCAATTAAATACCCTAAAACCGAAATAGAAATTTCACAACATAGAAGCAATCGATTTAAAACAAGCCTCAAATTAGGGACTCGACCCAAATGTAAATTAGCCTTTGGGATGATTTCATTTTCACCATGGCCAACAACAACAATAAATTCCCTTCTCACATCACAGGCTGAGCTTCAACCCATCGTAAGCCAGCCGCACGGTTCGTGGAAGCCGGCGCTCAGTTTCCCGATGGCCAAGTAAGTGGCACATATGAATAAAATAGGTTCTCTTTGCGTTCACCCGTTTGGCTTCAGCCAAGGAGCGTTCAAGATGAAAATGGGTTGCATGCGGCTCAGGCCGCAGGGCATCAAGCACCAGCACGGATAATCCTTTTAATAGGTTATAGGACTCATCCGGGATTTTCGAGACATCCGTTAAATAGGCGAAGTTGCCTAACCGGTAGCCAAAAACCCGAACCCGGCCATGCCATAGCGGGACAGGGATGATTTTCACGCCTTTAATCGCAAACTGTCCGACTACCGGGTGTAAGGACAGTTGCGGTTTGCCGCCGCCCTTCTGTGTATTCCGAAAGATATAATCATATCGCCGGCGAACCGCGCGCAAAGCCTGAAAGGCTCCGTAAACCGGAAATTTTTGGCCGGATCGCTCAGAGAATATACGCACATCATCCAACCCGGCAACATGATCGGAATGGGCATGGGTTAAAAGTAAGGCATCCACATTATCAATTCCGGCGCTGATTAGCTGGAGCCGTAGTTCCGGGACCGCATCGACCAGCAAACTCGCTTGTTTCGACTCCCAGATAACAGAAGTCCGGGAACGCCGGTCCCGGGGATCAGATGACTTACAGACCGGACAGTGGCAGCCAATAACCGGAATACCATGACTGGTGCCG
This sequence comes from Candidatus Firestoneibacteriota bacterium, assembly GCA_030635415.1. GTDB lineage: Bacteria > Oederibacteriota > JAAXVQ01 > JAAXVQ01 > JAUVAV01 > JAUVAV01. Next base: position 2,383 of record DAOVYW010000224.1, on the reverse strand, counting down.
GTCCCGAGAAAAGTAATGCGCATCTAAATATTCCCCCTGCATAAACGCTGTCTTCCATGAAACGATGGAGTCATAATGGAAGGACCCTGCCGGCATGATTTCAGCCGGAATGACAAAACCACACTGCTCTTTTTTTCTCCTGGTTGCATTGTTTTATTGCTTTTAGCGGAAAAAAAAGAGAAAATATTAACGCTGGATAAATATCCCCGCAAAAAGGAGTAACTTGTATATGTTTAAAAAAACTACATCTTGTTTCCTTGGTTTATTTTTTATAGTATCCGGCCCCTTAGCTGTTGCTGCCGCTCAAGGTGCGGAACAGCCAGCCAAACAGACTATCGCGAATCTTACCAAAGCCCTGGCACTTAAACCCCTGGACCCTGAACTATATTATCAGCGGGGCCTGGCCTACCAGGAACAAGGCCGTCATGATCAGGCCATCACTGATTTCACCAAAGCCTTGAAAATAAAACCAAAGTATGCCGAGGTCCATTTCAAAAGAGGCAATGCCTGGGATGATAAAGGCGAGTATGATCTGGCCATTCTTGACTTCACCCAAGCCTTAAAATTTAAACCCAGATTCGTCAAGGCCTATAACAACCGTGGCTTGGCCCATCTGGAAAAAGGGGAAAATAACAGGGCCATTGCTGATTTCACTAAAGCTTTGGGATACGCGCCGGAAGAATCCGATATCCGTGTCAACCGGGGAATCACCTATACTCGAAAAAAACATTATACCACCGCCATCAAAGATTTCACCAAAATTTTGGAAACTGATCCCCGGAATTTATCCGCTCTCAATAACCGCGGCCTGGCCTACAGTTCTACCAAAGATTATGACCGGGCGCATACTGATTTTAATCAAGTCCTGGAAATCGATGCGAAAAATATCGCGGCCTGGAATAATCGCGGCCTGGTCTACAGCTTGACCGGTAAGCATGACAAAGCCATCGAGGCATTAAATCACGCATTAAAATTAAAACCAAACGACGCCGAGGCCTACAGCAACCGGGCCGCTGCTTATCTTAGCCAAGGCCAATACAACGACGCTCTCGTGGACCTCAATCAAGCCCTGGAAATAAACCCCCAAGATGCTGAAGCCTATAACAACCGCGGGCTGGCCTATGCAGGAAAAGGTCAATATAATGACGCTATTCCGGACTTCAATCAATCCTTGAATCTCAATGGAGACTATGCCGAGGCTTATAATAACCGGGGAGTAACCTACTTAGCCCGGGGCGAGTATGACCAGGCTATCCCGGATTTTATCCAGGCTCTGAACATTAATCCGGATTATGCCGAAGCCTACAACAATCGCGGACTCACCTATAGCCTGCAGGGCCAATATGACCGGGCGATCGAGGATTATTACGATGCCCTGGAAAAAAACCCTGAATACGCTAATGCCTACCGCAACCGGGGGCTGGCCTACAGCCTGAAAGGCGAGCTTAACCGGGCTATTCGCAACTTTAATCAGGCTTTGAAAATACAACCCAAATATGCCAAGGCCTATTATAATCGAGGAGCTACTTATAGCAAGCAAGGTGAATATAACCGGGCCATTTCCGATTTCAAGGAGGCTCTGAAAATCGACTCCCAACTAGGGGTGGCTTATACCGCCATGGCCGATTGTTTTGAAAAAACCGGCCGCCGCGAGAAAGCCGTAGAAGTTTATAATGAAATTATCCGCCAGGCGGATAAGGCCTCCCAGCCCGCTGCTAAGACCAAGGATAAAATAATTATAGAGAAGACCATTGATTGGGAAAGATAGATTTCCGGATGCAAAAGTTGCGGCTTAAAGGGGTATTTTAATTACTGATATTGTCCGATGCCCTGGCGGAATTATACTCTGCCAATTCTTTCAGGATAATCTCAATATCTTCCTTTTGATAACCCTCAAGCGGCGAGAACTCCACGCCGAATATCGTGCATTGGCTGGTTTCATCCCAGTAGGCCCACTGAAATGTGCCCTGGCCCTGGATATGGATAAAGGGTTGGGGGAGTTTCAAATAATACTCGATTAGTCGTGTTTTAAAAAGAGATAAACAGATAGGCAAGGAGATTCTCATTCCGCCAATACTTATATTTTTGACTTTTCCCATTGAGGAAATAATCATTTTATCGTCCATATTTTCAATCTTGCATAATATGGAAATGTTCACTTCCCGCCGTAAATTTTTTCTGCGTTGAGCCATATTCAACACCCTGCTTTCTCTTAATACGTTAGCCGCTTCCTCCCCGGCTTTCAAGCGGGGACTTTTTCGCAAAAGTGGAAGGCGGTATTTACATAAATGTTCCACAACTCGGATTAAATTCCCCGCACTTCACTGTAGGGGAATTTAACCAGCCGCCGTCTTACTCCGGCCCAAGCAATTAAATTAACTTT
>DAOVYW010000106.1 GCA_030635415.1 Candidatus Firestoneibacteriota bacterium | reverse complement strand
TCAGATGGGCTTCAAGATAGAGGCTGGTCGCTGAACGGACGGCGGTTACTACCGGCGGCCCAAAGCTGATATTGGGAACAAAGTGTCCGTCCATAATATCCAGATGCAGCAGATCAGCTCCGGCTTTCTCAACCTGCTTAATCTCTTCACCTAAACGCGTAAAATCAGCGGCTAAAATTGAAGGCGCGATCTTGATCTTCGTCTTCATCTTCATATTTGACGCTCCTCGTGCAGTTTTCCATTGATATAAATATACAAAACAGCCTGAGTGCCATGGATGGTTCTTCGGATAGTGAATTCACTATGGGGTTTTTCCATGGAGTTGTAGATTTCATGCAAGCCCGTATTATCCCGCGCAACCATTTTAATGCGTACCTCCATATTGGCCGGCGGAACACGATATTTTACCGTGACCAGGCGGGTAGTCTGTTGCTGGTCGGCTGATTGAATTGAGACCGTCAACCCGGCCGGGTCATGGGCTTGTACGCGTCCGCCGGGTTTGGGAGTTTGAACGAGAACAGTTCCGGAAGGCCGGGTGTCGTCCTGCTGGCGCTTGATTTCCCGTAATTCCATACCGATATGACTTAACATCCGGGAGGCATTATTAATATTCAAGCCTTTTAATGCGGGCATAATAAACCATATCGGACGGGGGCCCTGAGAAACCAACAAGTTAATACTTGACTCGCGGCTGGCATAATCTCCGGCTGCCGGATAATGGTCCAGGATTGTGTTTTTAGGGATTTGCATGCTGAAAATTCTGGTAGTACGGCCGATATTAAGACCTTTATCACCGAGGATCAAGGCGGCTTTGCGCAGTTCCAGTTCTGAAATATCCGGAACTTTCACTGCCTGGGAGCCACGGGATACAACTATCTGAATGGTGCGGCCGGTTTTAACGCTTTGGTCCGCCGCGGGAATTTGAGCAATGATACTATTAAGCGGAATGCGCTGGTCAAAACGAAACTCAGCAATTTCAATTCGCAAACGTTTAACCCGTAAAATACTGCGGGCGGATTCTACGCTTTTGTGCCGGAGATCCGGAACCTTGACTATGCTTACGCGTCTTAATACGCGGGTAGTCACCAGCGTACTAACCGCGAATGAGAAAAGGGAAAGGCTGAGTAAAATGAAAAAATAGGTCGTCCATCGGAGCGGCCGGGGTTGAGAAACCATGTTTAGGCGGTCCTTTATATTATTTGGTTTCTATTGCGGAGGCGTGTTTTTTTAGGTTTGTCATTCCGAACAGAGTGAGGAATCTCCGCGAAAATGTCTGAATTATCAGGTCTCCTGAAAATTCTTCACCTTTGGATCAGAATGACAAATCTCTGGAAGTACAATAAAACTATTTTTCCACAACAGAACTAACCCAAGGGATTTTATGATAACCCTTAATCAATAAAAGTCAAATAAAATTCTTGCGCAAGCGGTATGACAATGATATAAAGTAAATGAAAAAATAATCAAAAGGTGGCTGAAAGTGCTTCTAAAATTAGCTTTACCGGCCGGAAGTCTAAAGGAATCAACCATGGCCTTAATGAAAAAGGCGGGTTATGTAATTTCCGGCAGCGCCCGGAGTTATTATCCCGAGATTGACGATCCGGGGATACAACTTATGCTGGTACGGGCCCAGGAAATTCCCCGCTACGTAGAATCCGGCGATTTGGATGCCGGGCTGACCGGAGCGGACTGGACAGCGGAAAATCGGGCTCAGGTGCATACGGTTTCGGAATTGATTTATGCCAAACAGGGTCTGCGTCCGGTTCGTTGGGTACTGGCTGTGCCTGAAAATTCTTCCATTCGCACGGTTCAGGACTTAAGCGGCAAAAGAATAGCGACCGAACTTGTGAATGTGGTGAAAGATTATTTGCGCAAAAAAAAGATAAAGGCGGAAGTGGAGTTTTCCTGGGGGGCTACGGAGGCCAAGCCGCCTCGCCTGGCTGACGCGGTGGTAGAACTAACCGAGACCGGAAGTTCTTTGCGCGCTAATAAATTGCGGATAGTTGAAACTATTTTATCATCTACCACGCTTTTAATCGCCAACCGGCAAGCCTGGAAAAATCAGAAAAAAAAGGAAAAAATTGAGAACTTGAATATTCTTCTACAAGGCGCTCTTCTGGCGGAAGTAAAAGTGGGTCTTAAAATGAATGTGCGGAAGATTGATCTGGAAAAAATATTGAGTTTAATCCCGGCACTGCTCAAACCGACTATCGCCGGATTAACGGATGGTCAATGGTTGGATGTCGAGACCATTATAGATGAGAAAGTAGTCCGTGATATTATTCCGAAATTAAAAAATGCCGGCGCTCAAGGGATTATTGAATATCCTTTAAATAAGGTGGTATTGTAGGTATTGGGCCGGCGGATATTTGCTATAGGGACTTTAGGTTTAATCTGTGTTCTCTGCGCGCCTGGCGTCCGGGCGGAGAAACAAACTCCAACCCAAACCACAACTTGCGGTCTGAGAACGGTTGAAACGACGAACAAAGCCGTGAGGGCTAAGCGGGTTGATAATAAAGGGAATACGTCAAGTGCAAGGCTTTACGAGAAGAACAATATGCTTAAGGATTTTGAGGTCCACTTTCTGGTTTCTCTGCCATTTACCGCTTTTTACAGCTATCTGACAGTTATGTCTCTTGACACCATGGTGCAGGGTAGATTTCCAACCGAGTTTCGCCAGGCGAATACCTGGATGATTATGGGTTTTGCCGTGGGTGGGGCATTAGCGGTAGCTCTGGGCAGTATGAATCGGGTTCCGGATCAGAGTAAATACCAGCGTGAGTCCCGGGAACCAATAGATGAAGAAAAAGCCCGGGATCCGGTATGTGCCCGGTTGGAGTTTTTACGTGTAGTATATTAATCCGGGCGTTTAATTAAACGTCCCTACATTCCGTGGGCGGTTTAAAAACACGGATGATAGGATGTCCGTTCAATTAACCAAACAAGAAAGAAGGGATGGAGATGGAAATCAACCCCCTAAGAACCATTAATATTTTTGAGGATTTAAGCGAGGAGCAGCTTAAAAAAATGTTTAAGCTGGCGCATACCAAGCTTTTTCCTGTGAATACGATTATCCTTGAAGAAGGTAAATTAGGCGGCGCCCTGTACTTTATCGCAAAAGGCAGGGTTCACGTGACTAAAAAAGTGGAAGGTAAGGAAGCTAAAATTATTACTTCTCTGGGAGCGCAATCCATATTTGGTGAAATGTCCCTGTTTGATAATCTGCCCTACTCAGCCAATGTTATCGCTTTGGAAGAAACCCGTTGCATGGTGATTAGCAAAGACCGTTTTGATGAAATGCTGCAGCAGGATTTGCCAATGGCGTTTAAACTTTTAACCCGGATTATCACTATTCTTTCCCAGCGGCTGCGCAACACTAATGAAGAAATTGTGGCTATGACTACCTGGAAAGACCGTGTCGAGCTACGGTTGGAGAAAAGCGAATAATGGCCTGCTTGACGCCTTTTCGGGGTCTGCGTTTTGCCCCCGCTTATGGTCCGGAGATGCCGTTGTTGGTTTCCCCGCCCTATGATATCATTTCTGCTCGGGACCAGCAGCGCTTTTATCGTAGGCATGCGAATAATATTATCCGGCTGGAATTGGGAAAAACCGCTTCCGCCGATACGGCGGAACGTAACCGGTATAGCCGTGCCCGCCGTACTTTAAACCAGTGGATGGCAAGTGAGGTTTTATTAAAGGAATCCAAACCGGCCTTATATATACAAAAAACCGCGTACCTTGATGCCCGGGGAGCAAGCCGGGAATTCACCGGCTTAATAACCCGGGTGAAATTAGAGCCCTTTAGTGAACGGAAAATATTTGCCCATGAAAAAACCTTTGCCGGACCCAAAATTGACCGTTTAAACCTGTTGCGGGAAACCGGAGTCGGCTTTTCCTCGATTTTTTCACTTTACCGTGATTTATCGGGAAATATCAGCCGGGTTTTAACCCGTGCCATGCAGCGCGCGCCGGTTTATGATTTCAACGATTGGTCGGGCTGCCGTCAGCGGCTTTGGGTTATAACCAAGCCTGCGATTATTGCAGATCTACAAAAAATATTTCAGGGCAAAAAACTTATGATTGCCGACGGCCATCACCGCTACTCGACCGCCCTGGCTTATCAGAAAGAATTTGCCCGGTCCGGCGAAGATGGGTCCGATTCCGTTATGATGTGCCTGACCGATACACATGATCCGGGTTTGACCGTCTGGCCGGTTTACCGTCTTATTCATGGAGTCTCGAAAGAAAATTGGCGGCGGTTTTGGACGGAAATTAAAAAGAATTTTGAAATTGAAAAAGTAGACGTTTCATCCGGTTTGCCGGCGGTCCAGACCAGACGGGCCAATGAAGTGAAAACGCCTGTCATTGGTTTTCTGGGCCAAGAGAGAGATAGCGCCTGTCTCTTGAAATTAAAAAGCGGTGACTTTGTTACCCGGATTATGGATCGTATAGCCAGCCATTCCCGTATCTATGGCCGGTTGGATGTGGTAGTGCTCAACCTCTTGGTACTTGAGGATTTGCTGGGTATTCGTCCTGGAGAGGAACCGGGCCGGTTGACTTTTTCTCATGATCTTGCTGAAGTTCGAGCGGCAGTTAACCAAGGGAAGGTGCAAGCGGCTTTTCTTCCCGGTCTGCCGAATTTAAAGGCTATATGGGATTTAGCCCGGCAGGGTGAAATTATGCCGCAGAAATCCACTTATTTTCTGCCCAAATTGGTTACCGGTCTGGTTATGAATCCGATTAATCCGGAAGATGAGGGCTAAAGCGGAGTCTCTCATGGATCTTTTTGACCATGCTTGGAAGACTGATGCCGTGGGCGCGCCCTTGGCCGATCGCATGCGTCCCCGAAGCCTGGATGAGATATTAGGACAGGATCATTTCCTGGGGACGGACAAGGTGCTGCGCCGGGTAATTGAAAGCGATCAGGTACCCTCCCTGATTTTATGGGGCCCTCCGGGATCAGGCAAGACCACAATCGCCATGGTAATTGCCGGCCATACCGGAGCGGCCTTTCATTCCTTTTCCGCGGTTACAGTGGGAATTAAGGAGCTTAGAGGGGTTATTGCCGAAGCCCGGGAGCTTTTGAAATATCATCAGCGTCGTACAATTCTTTTCATCGATGAAATACACCGTTTCAATAAAGCCCAGCAGGATGCCTTTCTGCCTTTTGTGGAACGCGGCACAATCATCCTAATGGGGGCCACTACTGAAAATCCTTCTTTTGAAGTTAATTCCGCGCTGCTTTCCCGACGTCGGGTATTTGTGCTTAAATCTTTAGCCGATAGTCACTTGCGCTTGATTCTTCGACGGGCCTTAACGGAATCCGGACGAGGCTTGGGCGATATGGGATTGGAAGCGGATGATCAGAGTCTTAAATTCTTGGCCGAGAGCGCCCACGGAGACGCGCGCACCGCGCTTAATGGGCTGGAAATGGCCGCCAACCTTGTCCGGGAAACACAGACCCATTGTATTACCTTGCCACTGGCTGAGGAGGCAGTCCAGCAGAAGACTTTGCGGTATGATAAATCCGGCGAAGAGCACTATAATCTCATATCTGCCCTCCATAAGAGCATACGCGGTTCTGATCCTGACGCCGCGCTTTACTGGTTAGGCCGTATGCTCGAGGCCGGGGAAGACGCCCGCTTTCTTCTTCGGCGCATGGCGCGTATGGCCGGCGAAGACATCGGATTGGCTGATCCGCGGGCTCTGCTCATGGCCGCGGCCGCGCAGCAAACCTTTGATTTTATCGGGCTGCCGGAAGGGAAATTGGCTCTGGCGGAATTGGCCGTTTATCTGGCCCTCGCGCCAAAAAGCAACGCGCTGGAAGCTGGTTATGAAAAAGTCCGGCAGGTTATTAATCAGCAGGGGGAGCTGGAAGTTCCATTGCATATCCGCAACGCACCCACATCTTTCATGCGGTCGCTGGGATACGGCCAGAAATACCGTTATGCCCATGATTATAAAGGACATTGGATTCCGGATGATTATCTTCCCGATAAATTACGCGAGCAACGCTTTTACCAGCCGGGGAATTTAGGCTGGGAGGGTGAAAAAAGCCGTGAATTGGAGGAGCGGCTGCAAAGCCGCCGGGCGGCGCGTAAAAAGCCTGATCAAAGGCCGGAAGCCATTGAGTCGGAAAAAAGGGATAAGCGGATATGAACGAACTGCGCGGCCGGAAGCGGCGGCCCTGGTATTTCCTTACGCTGCTGGCATTTTTTGTGGTTCCGGTTTCTTTCATGATTTCCACCTGGAAACAGATCGACCGGCGTGCCTTGTTCAAAGCCGCAACGATTATTACGGTACTGGGGTATGCCTGGAGCATGCTGGTTTCGGCCAATGGCTGGTGGAGTTTCGATCTGAACACGATGCTGGGGTTGAAGCTTTTTTACTGGTTGCCCCTGGAAGAAGCGCTTTTTTATCCTTTCGGCGGAGCGCTCTGTATTTTGCTTTACGATGTTTTTGTCCGGCAGTGCCGTTCCGCGAAAACCGGCGGATACCCTCTTTTAATCGCCATAACAGTGCTTACACTAACGGTGATCATTTTAGTACTAATTTCAATATTCACTTATGGGAAGCAGCCGGCTTATGTTATAAGCCAATTGGTTTTATACAATGGTTTATGTTTCGTTTTGTGGCCTAAAATAGGTTTCAGGATTTTAATGAAGCCGGCGCTGATAACCGTGGTAGTTATGACCATTATAGGTTTTTTCTGGGACTGGCTGGCTTTTACGCGCGGTTGGTGGGAATATCATGCCATCCTTGGTTGGTTCTGGCCGCCCGGGGTGCCGGTTGATGACTGGAACTTTTATATTTTTGGGCCTTTGGCGGCCGTTTTACTCTATGAAATTTATCATCACCGGGAAAAAAAAATATGATCCTTCCCTGGTTTTTTATACTCGATCTGGGTCTCTGGGGAATGGCAGTGGCAGTAGTCTGCTGGGCCTGGCCCAAGACCGGAATTATTTGGCGTGTCAGTTCATGCTCCACCGCCGTTTTAGTTATGATTTTTCAGAGCTTTAACGAGATTCTCAGCCGTCAGGTTTTTCAAGCCTGGACCTTTTCATATGAGCACAATCGCATGATCGGGGTTGATTTCCTGGGAGAACCGATTGAGGAATATTTGTTTTGGTGGGCGTTTGCCTGGCTCATCCCGTTTTTTTATGTTGGCCTGGTCGGCTGGTTTAATAAATGGGATGCCCGGCGTGGTTTGCCGGCCCCGGTGAGCGTGGATGAATAAACGAGTCGTAAAAAAAGGAGCCGGCGAGTATCAATACCGGGAAGGAGAAAAAAAACTTTATTGGATCTGGTGGGTGATCGGCCCCTTGATTCAGGTTATAGTAACCCTGCCTTTGGTGCTTAAACGGATTCATCTCCGGGCGCTTTTAATTACCTCGGCGTTTTTTATTGTCGCCATGTTTGGTATGGAAAATCTGGCAATCTATTGGGGATGGTGGATTTGGAATGAACAAAAACTTTGGGGTCACAAAGTATTGCTTGTGCCCTTGGAAGAGTTCTTGCTTTATCTAATCGCGGTTCCTTTGGTAATCGTAATTCAGATTTTGCTGTATAAACTCTGGGTAAGAATATTAGGCAGGTGATGGCGGGGTGTGGGCCTTGATGGTTGAGTGGCGTTCGGAAATTTTAACTTTAATTGCGCTGGCCGGTTCATGGACGATATTTCACTTATGGGGGAAACGTTTTTTCTGGCAGATGTGGTTTCCCGGCGTTCTGATAGGAATGGCGATTGAATTCATGACCGAACCGGCATGGACTTACTCTATGCGGTTCTTTATTTGGCGGGACATTTCTCCTTTTGTGATTGCCGGGTGGGGCATTCTCTTTACATGGTTGGTTACTTTTTCGGATTATTTATATTTAAAATTATTTGGCGCCAGAGCCGGATCCCGGGGCCCGAGAGACTATCGGCTGATATTGACGGATATTATAATTGGTGTGCCGCTTTTTCTAGGCAATGAACTCTTCGGCCTCCAGGTACTAAAAGTATGGAAATATAATCCGGTCCTGAATTGGAGTGAAATGATACCGGTTATCGGTTATCCCCTGGAAGGAATAATCGCCATAGT
>DAOVYW010000158.1 GCA_030635415.1 Candidatus Firestoneibacteriota bacterium | reverse complement strand
TTACCACAAGTATTTTGACGCTTTCCCGGGATTCGATACTTGTTGCACAGCTGCGGCCAGGTATATGGGCCGGCCGGTATGGCAGGACGCCCACCATTTCGTAATGTCCGGCCATCTTTGGTTTGGACACCCCCCTTTCAAATTATATGCGCGCGATGTGGATGCCCAGTTTTACTACCAGCCGTCGGAGGTTGTGCCGATCCGCCGTCAGGAGGAGCAGGACGCGCTGTATACATTTATCCTGGAATACCAGCCGTTGCTGCCGGTCATTCAATGGTACTATCCTAACGGTGTTTACCAGGAGGAAACCCATGAAAAATGGGGACAACAATTTCAGTCCTGGGGAGTTAAGCATGAGGAGATCATGCGTACCCGGGGACTAACTGCCTCCTATTGGAAAAATTCGGATTGGGCCGGTTTGCCTGACGTTACACGCCAGGATGCCGGTTTGGATATTAACTTTACTTCTGATACCTGGCCGCTGGCAGATTTTGGTTCAGTGGCCTGGAAGGGCACGGTTTTCATTCCCCATGGCGGGGAATATACGTTGTACGTTTATGGGACGGATTACCTGGAGGTGCGTATCGGGTCCAAAGTGTTCCTGCGGTCCGGAAACAAGCAGGAGACCCGGAAACGGGTATGGTTAGCCGGGGGGCTGCACACCTTTCGGGCGCGGGCCAAGGTCCGGCAGCCGGGAAGCCGTGTTCGCTTGGCGTGGAGTTGCGGCCAGGAGGCGAATTATGGCTTGCATGGGGATCCTCACCAAAAGACGTTTGCCAAGCAGGCAGTCCCCACCACGTATTTTTTTACCTATCCCGAGCCGATCGGTCTTTTAGAAACGATCTATGGCAATGAAAAATGGGAAGGAAAACCCCTGCGACAAACCGTGGAACCGGTGCCGTTTTTTTATTGGCACGGGACGCCTCATGGTTTTACCCCGCCGCTCTCTGCCGATTGGCGTGGACAGATAAAAATTAACCGGCTGGGAGACTATAAATTTGAGATTCAACACGCCGGATTCATGGAGTTGGAGATTGCCGGGCAGACGGTATTTCACTCCGGTCAACCACCAGATGGGCGGGAAAAGAGAACTCCCCTGAGCAACCCTGTCTACCTTGAAAAAGGAGAGTATCCTATTTACATGCGGTGGTCGACGCAAAATGGATGGGTCATGAAGCTGTGGTGGATACCGCCGGGTGGCGAGCGGGAACTTGTGCCCGCCTGGTTACTCTCCCCAGCGGCAGAATGACAACCCTCTCGCAAACGGGCAAACCCGGATTTGTCCGGGCCTCCAGCCTGTTATTTCTAATGATGATGGGGACCAACGCTTGCAATTACGCATTCCACGCCATTGCGAGCCGAAGTCTCGGGCCGGCTGACTATGGCGCGTTGGTCAGCATGCTAGCTTTGTTGACTTTAATGGCCGTACCCAGCCAAACCATCCAAGCCGTAGTGGCTAAAGGGGCGGCAATCGAGGAATTGGGACATCGGTATGACCGCATCGCTGCGCTTATGGTTCGGGTACTGCGGCGCACACTGATGCTGGGCGGCATTTGCTTTGTCAGCCTGGTTCTTTTAAGCGGTTGGCTGGCGGACTTTTTCCAGCTTTCTTCTCGATGGCCGATTATAGCCGTGGGCGCTACCACGGTTGTGATGTTAGTGATTCCAGTGGTAAGGGGCCTCTTGCAGGGATTGCAGCAGTTCAAAGGACTGGGGATCAATCTCATTGCAGACGGAATTTTTCGCCTTGGTGCAGGGGCGCTTATTTTTTGGCTGGGCTGCCGGGTGACTGGCGGGTTGCTGGCCAGTGCCCTGGGCGGAGCCTTGGCCTGCGGCCTGGCATTTGTAGGATTACCTAAAGTGAGGCGTGAGCTAGTCAGACGGCTGCCTATTTTGGATCTTTCCGAGCTTAAGCTATATTCCGTGTCCGTGCTGGCGGGGTTCGGGGCCTTTATGGTGCTTTCCACCCTGGATGTAATTATGGCCAAGCATCTGTTCGAGCCGCGGGACGCAGGTTTTTATGCTGCGGCTTCGATGGTCGGCAAGGCCTTCCTTTTTCTGCCCTTTGCCATGGCGCACGTTCTCTTTCCCAAAGTCAGCGCCGGCCATGCTCGTGCCGAGGACACAAAGGACTTGCTTATAAAAAGCCTGCTGCTGGCGGCCGCAATCCTGGCCGGCAGTATTCTGCTGGCCTGGTTCCTGGCGCCGCTGATTATCCTGACGCTTTTCGGTCAGGAATTTATTCGGCCGCAAACTCTGTTGCTGGTAAGGTACTTCGGCATTGCGATTACACCCTTGGCGCTAATATATATCCTGTTGCAATATAACTTAGCGCTTAACAACCGGCGCTTTTTAATATTACTCTTAGCAGACATTCCGGTTTTCCTGGTGCTGCTGATCTTGTTCCATGCCCGGCTGGAGACCGTGCTCCTGGTGGCCGGAGCGAACCATGCCTTGGTTTTCGCCGGCGGGCTCATGCTTACACCCTGGAGGCGCTCATGACCGCTCCAGCCCGCTACTCGGTAATTATGCCGGCTTACAACGAGGCCCGGCATTTGGCCGGCAATGTTGAGGAAACGATCGCAGTCATGGAATCGCTCGGCGAGGGATATGAAATTATCGTGGTCGATGACTGTAGCCGGGATAATACGGCCGAAATCCTGAGGACCATTTCACGCCGGCATGCCGGCGTGAAACCCGTATTTCTGAAGGAAAACCAGGGCAAAGGGCATGCGCAGAGTGCTGGGTTCATGCAATCGCAAGGCGCTTATGTCTTTTTTTTGGATGCGGATTTAGAGTTGCATCCCCGCCAATTCAAGCGGTTCCTCGAAATAATGCAACAGGAGCAAGCGGATGTAGTCATCGGTTCGAAGCGGCATCCCCAGTCAGTGCTGGAGTATCCCTGGCGGCGCCGGCTTATGAGCGGGGTCTATTTCTGCCTGGTTAAAATTATGTTTGGATTGCCGCTTCGCGATACGCAGACGGGGATGAAACTTTTTCAGCGCCAGGTACTCTCCCGGGCATTTCCCAAGATACTGGTGAAGAAGTACGCATTTGATCTGGAACTTTTGGTGCTCTTACACTATCAGGGCTGCCGTATCGCGGAGGCCCCGGTACAGGTTGATTATAAGACGAAATTTGGACATATCCGGCCCAAAGATATTTTTAATATTTGGTGGGATACCATGGCGATATGGTACCGGCTATATATTCGTCATTATTATGATTAGTGGCAGGCGGATTGATCTTTATAAAAATTCCGACCGACTGGCTATTTGTACCGCGCCGGGAGTAATGAAAGGCAGTCCTAATGAGGAACGAATTCAGCAAACAAAATGAGATTTTCATAGCTACGCATGAAGGGGACGCCTATGGTCCACAATGGGTATTGCAGGAATATCTAAAAGAACAGAAAAGGCCCTTTGCCTATGCGGCTTGTCCCTTTGAGTATGCGAAAAGACGACGCGCGCAAGTATGCCTGCATACCAGCCGGCAGGAAATTCAGATACTGGAAGGACATTACAATACGGCTCCGGGGATTTGGGGCTGGCTGCGCGACGCATGGTTCATTGGTTATTGGGGCTGGAAATTATCGAATAAAAATACTATATTTATCGGGATTAACAACTTGAATGCCGTCATAGGAATTTTACTAAGGGTATTTGGTAAATGCCGGTTGGTAATATATTATGTGATTGATTATACACCCCGGCGATTTTCTTCCCGGATCATTAATTGGATTTACCAGCGCTGCGCGCGCTTTGCTGCCAGGCATTCCGATATGATCTGGAACCTGTCGGAGCGCATGCGGGAAGTACACGCCCGGTTTGGTGCCAATCCGCAGACCAGTATAATGGTCCCCATCGGGATACATGCCCATGAATATGAAGTAGTGGATGAGACGCAAATCATTCGAAATCAATGGATAATAGTAAGCACATTGTTTGAAAGCAAAGGTGTGCAGATTATTATTGACGCTTTAAAATATATACCCCAGGCCCAGTTGATAATTGTAGGAACCGGCCCTTACGAGGCCGCTCTAAAAGCGCGCGCGCGAGATCAAGGAGTTGAGGATAGGATTACCTTCTTGGGAATGGCGGAGCGCAGAATTCTCTTCGACAAACTTGCGCACAGCCGGGTAGCCTTTGCTCCTTACCTGCCGGATCCAGCGAATTATTCTTATTATGCCGATCCAGCCAAGCTCAAGGAGTATCTGGCTTGCGGTATTCCGGTTGTTATTACCCGAGTACCCTGGATTGCGGAGGAGATTAAAAACCGGCCTATGGGATTGGCAGTAGAATATGATGCGCGCCAGATAGCCCTGGCAGCCAAGCAGTTAATGGAAAACGATGAGTTTTGGCGCTGCTGTCGGCAGGAAGCATTAGCTTTTTCCCAAGGGCTAGATTGGCAGGATATATTTAAAGTGGCATTTGCAGCACTAAATTCCCGTTTTTCCAAGGAAAAATAAAGTGAGCAAGGAATTCATTCGCCAGACAGTGGATAAAACCAATCTTCGCAACAATGAAAAACTATATATGTGGAGATTAATGCGTAAAGTATATCAGTACTTTCCGCGGGGCTGCCGCGTGTTGGATGTAGGTTGCGGCGAGGGGCTACCGGCAGAAATACTGGCACAACTAGGTTGCCAGGTCACGGCAGTTGATATTGAATCCCAGACCAAAGAGTGGGTCAAGCGCGGCAGCTTGGGGATAAAGTTTAAACAAGCCTCAGCGGAAAAACTTCCTTTTGCAAATGGCTGCTTTGATGCGGTTTGGATAAAAGATGCTTTTCATCATATGGAGCATCCCGAAAGGGCCATGGCGGAGTTGCAGAGGGTTACCTGCCCAGAGGGACCGATCGTGGTGGTGGAAGCCAATCGGTATAATCCGGTTTTTTATATACACTTAACGCTTTTAGGGGATCATCAACATTATACACAAAAGGCTTTGCGTAAATTTTTACAGCAGGCTGATCCGAAATTTTCCTATACCCTGGCCGAAAGCCGCTGCTTACCCTGGAAGGCTGCCTGGATTTTGAAACTTTTGGAACTATTTGAAGAAACACTTGAGCGAATTCAAATTTGTAATCCCTGGCTAACCTATCAAATCGCGGTTGTAAAGGGTAAAGGGAAGTAAATGGTTCAAACGCCGAAGCAGGGAAAACCAAAAGTATCTGTTGTTTTGCCAGTTTATAATGCCGAATTGTATTTAAAAGATTCGATAACCAGCATATTAAATCAAACATTTCGGGATTTTGAGCTGCTTTTGATCGATGACGCATCCCAAGATGGCAGTTTTCAAATCATGGAATATTTTGCAAAGCAAGATTCACGCATTGTTTTAGTAAAAAATGATACGAATTTGGGATTAACCCAAACCCTCAATAAAATGATCAAAATGGCCAAAGCAAAATATATCGCTCGAATGGATAATGATGATATCTCCTTGCCGGATAGGCTTGAAAAACAATATACCTTTATGGAAGAACATCCGGAAGTGGGTGTCTCGGGTGGAACCATGGAAATCATTGATGCCCATGGAAAGGCTCTCGGAAAAAGAGAATATTGGGAGTCCGATGAAAATATCCGAAAAAACATTTTTAAGTATAGCCCTTTTTCGCATCCTTTAATAATCATGCGCAAAACCGTGTTGAACAAGGCAGGTCTTTATGACAAAGTGTTTTGTCCTTCAGATGACTATGAAATCTATTTTAGAATCGGCATGTACTCCCAATTAAGAAATATACCGGATGTCCTGCTAAAATACAGAATATCCCAAACGTCAATAACCGCTGATATGTTTAAGCAAATGTTTGCGCAGACATTAAAGGTTCGAAAAAAATATGCTTGTAATCAATACTATACCATGGGGATTTTTGATAAGTTAAAAGGCGAGTTTATTGATATTGTCGA
>DAOVYW010000221.1 GCA_030635415.1 Candidatus Firestoneibacteriota bacterium | reverse complement strand
TCTCTGGTTCATGGCCGCCACCTCGATAATAATTGAAAGATTGCGGCCCGGACGAACCGGAATAATTATCCGTGGAAGTTCGATATCCAAAATGCCATACGTTAATTCATCCAAACCCAAGCGGTCGTACTCCTTGTTTTCATCCCACTCCTCAATCGTAGTTACCAATTCCACCCGCTTGCGATCGCGGATGGCTCCAATTCCAAAAAGATTTTTGATGTTAATAATTCCCAATCCCCGGATTTCCATATGGTGCCGTATCAATTCCGGTCCGGAGCCCATCAGAATACGTTCGGCCGAGCGCCGGATGTCCACCAAATCATCGGCTACCAGACGATGACCGCGCTCCACCAGATCCAGAGCACACTCGCTTTTACCGATACCGCTTTTTCCGAGTATCAGAACTCCCACCCCGTAGACATCGACCAAGGTTCCGTGCATGGAAGTTTCCGGTGCCAACTGGTCTTCCAGATAAATGGTTAATTCGGCGATAAGCTTAGTGGTGGCCATCTGAGATTTAAAGACCGGAACCTGCTTGCCCTCTATGGCGCGCAAAAGTTCCCTGGGCGGTTCATACCCCTGAGTGATGATGAAGCAACAGACCTCCCATTCCAGCAGTTTGCGGAAAACCTGCCGGACTTCCTCTTTTCTCAGTCCCTGAAGAAAAGAGATTTCCGTCCTCCCTAAAACCTGAATCCTCTCAAACGCAAAATAATCGTAATATCCGGCCAAGGCCAAACCGGGCCGGTTGATATCCGGCACTGTGATTCTATTGGAAAGACCTTCCTGACCCGCCACCAAGTCCAGGGACAACTTCTTTTTTTGTTCCAGGTAGAATTCTTCCAGCAATAAATTGATCATTGTCTGTGCCGCCTGAAAATAAATGCTTGCTTTTCAATATCCCAACCTTTTTGTAAAATCATACCCTCGCCCCTAATGCGCCGCTTTCTCCTCTTCCTGTATGACTTTTACCACCTCCGTCGTGTTCTGGGCGGACATGAGTTTTTTTCGAATGTACTTATCTTTCAGTAATCCTGAAATCCGGGCCAGGGCTTTTAAGTGAGCGCCGGCGGTTCCTTCCGGAGCCACTAGCAGAAAAAAGATATATACCGGCTCGCCGTCCAGGGCTTCGAAAGACACCCCCGCTTTCGAGAGTCCAAAAGCAGCGGTCAGTTCTTTCACGGTTTCGGCCTTGCCGTGAGGAATCGCTATTCCCTGTCCAATACCCGTACTGCCCAATTCCTCGCGGTCCAGTAAAATTTGAACTATTTTTTTCTTATCCGCGACATGCCCGCTACCGACCAAAAGACTGCTTAGTTCCTCGATAACTTCGATTTTATTCCTGGCTTTCATGTTAACCACGATATTTTTTTCCGAGAGAAAATCCATTATGCGCATTACTTGAAAGGCCTCCTTTATTTATGGAACTCCGTAAAATTATCCCTTAACTATCAGCTTGAAGTTCCCGTCCTGACGTTTTATCATAACAGCGGTTTGTCCGGTTTCAGCGTCTTCATAAATCAAAAAAGTCCCACTACCCGCTTGCAACTGCAACATCACTTCTTCCTGGGTCATGGGCTTTCCTTCCTGGGAAACAACCTCAACCACCCGCCCCCCTGTCTTGGGTTCCAAAATCTTCATCCCGGCTTTATCTCGCGGAGGCCGGGCACGGGAACCTGGCATTTTACTATCGACCAGCTTTTCATGTTTCCGCGCCAATTGACGGTCGATCTTTTCCGCCAGCAAATCAATGGATTGACGCATGTCTTTAGTGGTTTGCCGCCCGGACACCGAGTAAAGACCGGCTTTGGCTACCACTTCCACTCCTTGGCGGTATCCTTCCTCCATGAGAACAACATGCACCTCGGCGTTATTTTTAAGAAAGGTGGACCACTTTTTAAAACGCTTCCGGATGTATAAATTAATCCCTCTGCTTACTTCCATGTGACGGCCGGTAATTATGAATTTCAATAATCCTTCCTCCTTTGCTTTTGCGAAAAATTATTTCTCCTGCTTAGTTGATTATTCCAACTCACTTTTCACGCTAAACGCTTTCTCCGGCTGGCCGGAAACAGTTTCATCTCCTCCCGGTATTTGGCCACCGTCCGGCGGGCGATTTTCAATCCTCTTTCAGCCAACAGCTTGGTCAAGCGCTGGTCGGATAACGGCCGTCGGGAATCTTCCTGCACGATTAATTCCTGTAAAGCAGCCTTCACGCTGGTGGAGGAAGCCATCGTTCCATCCATGGTTTTAATCTGGCTGCTGAAAAAATATTTCAACTCGAAAAGCCCCTGCGGCGTTTGTACATATTTGTGCCTGGTCACCCGGGAGATGGTGGATTCATGGCGCTCCACCCGCTCGGCGATTTCCCGCAGGGTTAAAGGTTTTAAGTAGGCAACTCCTTTTTCAAAAAAACCGCGCTGAATCTCTACTATGATCTCAACTACACGATATAGAGTTTTCCGCCGCTGTTCAATACTCCGTATAAGCCAGATTGCCCGTTGGAGTTTTTCCTCCAGATACTTGCGGGTTTCAGGCGAAACTTGAGACTTGCGTCGTAACAGCTGACGGTAGGTACGGCTGATTTTTAATTCCGGCAAGACGCTGTCATTTACTACGATGATATATTCATCCTCATGCTTCTCCACCACTACATCAGGAACAACATATTGAACATTTCCAGAAAACTGATGCCGCCCGGGAAAAGGATCCAGTCCGGCAATAACCTGTGCGGCCTCTACTACTTGGGAACGGGATATTTTTTCAGCCCGTGCGATCCGGTCGAATTGGCGGCGTTCTAACGCTGAAAAATGACGTTCCACTATAATTTCGGCAACGGAGTTGCGCTCGCTTTTATTCCGCAGTTGGATTAAAAGACTTTCCGTTACATCCCGCGCTGCTATGCCCAAAGGCTCCAAACCCTGAATCATAGCTAAAACATCAGCCACACGATCCTCATCCGTACCGGCCTGGCAGGCAACCTCTGATAAAGACAAAGGTAAAAAACCTTTATCGTCCAGGTTGCCTATAATTGATTCGCCAATATGATATTCTTCTTCATCAGTACAGACCAGACGCAACTGCCAGAGCAGATGCTCTTCCAGGGTCGGTGGCTTGGTAATCTGTTGTTCTCTATATTCTCCGGTTGTTTCTCTAGCATATTTGGGAAGGCCGTAATCATCATCTGAAAAATAACTTTCCCATTCTTCATTATATCCCTCAGGTCCCAACCCATCTTCATTGACTTCTATTTCCTTGGTATCTTCCGCTGCGGATTCGTGTACCCCGTTTTCCTGCATTCCCATATCTATATTTTCCTTATCCACTCCTTCTTCAGGTTCCTTCTCTTCCAGCAGGGGATTTTCTGCTATTTCCTGCTGTATAACCTCATTAAGTTCCAGTGTAGGCAATTGCAACATTTTAAGGACTTGTTGCT
>DAOVYW010000168.1 GCA_030635415.1 Candidatus Firestoneibacteriota bacterium | reverse complement strand
CCGGTCAGCCGGGTGCGGGCAAACTTGACAATATCCGCTTCCCTCAAAAGACGGTTTATCATCTCCCGCTGTTTAGCTTCTATCTTCCGCTGTTCTAATTCGCGGATAATTGCCAGGCGCGACCATTCCATGGCAGGAAACTGGTAGCGTACCGCCAGGTATTGACGCAAAATTCTTGAAAATTCTTGAAAATAGGGCTTTGACCGGCCTTCCGCGGCTAAACGTGATTTTCCCAAGGCTTCCAGCTGATGAAGAGCGGTTAAATGGGCGGGCGGGTGCAGTTGCGGCCTGGCGCGCCGGCGGCGGAACTGATAAATAACGAGTGCCAGGATCGTTGCCAGACTGGTACCGAGTAGCGTAATGCTAACGGTTTTGCCCGCGGAGCGGGGAGGCCGGGGCTTTCTTAGCTTCAGTCCCGGCTTGGGGTGCATGCTGCGCACCGTGATCTCCAGGGGTAGAGATTGGGCGACAGCCGTGTTTCCCTGGGGCCATTGGAAAAGTACTGGCAAGGAAGGAATAATGACTTCTTCGATGGTAAAAGCAACTAAGTAATAACTTCCGCGACGCGCAATAAAGCCTTCATGCCGGGAACTCACATCCTGCTCGCGATAATCTATAACGCGGCATCCTGGCAGGACTACGTTCTTTCCGGGAAGATGTACACAGGCTTGGCGCGCCCCGGCTGTCAGAACCAGGCGGAATTGCTCCCCCATACTTACTACCTGGGTATTGACCACGGCATCCACCCAGAAAGATTTTTGCTCTGCCGACGCGATTTGAATCATGCCGAAAAATCCTGCCAGGAAAATTACGCACGCCCAGCTTTTCATAAAACCAATATTCAACCTCTCTGCTTCCGCCTGCGGCTCTGGAAAAAATTAATCAGCGGCCAGATATAGGATTTTCCGGTGAAAAGATCCACGGCATCTACTTTTTGCGAGGCAAAATAATTCAACCGTGCCCGGGCCCGGGCCTGGATTAAAGCCGTATATTCTTCCCGGACCCGCTTATTCCGCGTATTCACCTCTATATCCTGTCCGGTTTCGGAATCCGTTACACTGATCCATCCGAGCGATGGAAGCTGATATTCGCGTTCATCGTTTAAAACCAGGGCCACGCAATCATGCTTGCGCTTGGCGACATTCAAAGCTGCGGTAAAATCCGGAGAAAAAAAATCCGAGATCAGGAATACAATGCTGTGACGGCGTATGGCGCGGGCGAGAAATTCCAGGGCGCAGTTTAAATCCGTTCCCTGGACCGCCGGACCCTGCGCCAGAACCTCGGTAATGATGCGCAGGGCATGCTTCCTTCCCTTTCGTGGAGGAACCACTTTTTCGCGACGATTGGAAAAAAGCAATAATCCTACACGGTCATTGTTGGTTATAGCGGAAAAAGCCAGCAGGGCCGAGAGTTCGGCCGCCAATTCGGCCTTGCTTTGCGTCCGGGAGCCAAAAGCCATAGAGGCGGATCTATCCACCACCAGCATCATGGTGCGCTCGCGTTCTTCACGGTAACGCCTAACATGCAGGCTGCCCGTACGGGCTGTAATATTCCAGTCAATCGTACGGATATCATCCCCGCGCAGGTACGGCCGAAGATCCGTAAATTCCATACCCTGGCCCTTAAAGACGCTATGATAAGCTCCGGAAAAAACATTATTCACTATAGCCCGGGTGGCAATCTCAATCCGCTTAGCATGTTTTAATAACTCCTGAGGCGAGGTGAAGGCCGGGTATTGGCGCAGGCTCAAGGAATCTCCACCTTTTCCAGGATATGCCGAATAATTTCCTCAGGACTGATTTCCTCAGCCTCGGCCTCGTATGTCAGAATAATTCGATGGCGAAGCACATCCAGTGCTATATCCTGCACGTCTTCCGGCGCAACATATTCCCGGCCGTGCAAAAAGGCATGCGCCCTGGCGGCCTGCGCTAAATAAATAGAGGCCCGCGGCGAAGCCCCGTACTGAATTCGCGGGATTAAATCCGGTAAGCCAAACTCTGCCGGCCGACGGGTAGCTATAACCAAATTGACAATGTATTGCTCGATTTTTTCATCAGTGTAAATCTCTTCCAATAGTTGCCTGGCCTGGACAATTTGCTCGGGGGTGGTTCGCGGCATGACTTTAGCCGGTCCCGACTGGGGCCGGGAATGCCGGCGGACAATATCAAGTTCTTCGGCCGTATGGGGATAATCTACTTTAATTTTAAGCATAAAGCGGTCGATCTGCGCCTCGGGCAAGGGGTAGGTTCCTTCCTGTTCAATCGGGTTCTGCGTGGCCATAACCAGGAAGGGTGTCGGCAAGGGATAAGTCGTTTCTCCAATTGTTACCTGCCGCTCCTGCATGGCTTCCAGGAGAGCGCTCTGCACCTTAGCCGGCGCGCGGTTTATTTCATCGGCCAGTATCAGGTTGGCGAATATCGGGCCGTGTTTCGGAATAAATTCCTGCCGCTTTTGATCGAAAATCAGGGTGCCGATTATATCTGCCGGCAGTAGATCAGGCGTAAACTGTATTCGCTGGAAAGAAGTTCGAATGGTCGCGGCCATCGTTTTTACCGCCAGCGTTTTAGCCAGCCCGGGCACACCTTCAATCAGCAGATGCCCGTCCGCCAGCAGACCGATCAACATGCGTTCCAGCATTTCCCTTTGGCCAACTATAACCTTATCGATCTCAGAGAGTATATTTCCAATAAGACCACTCTCGTGCTTTATGCGCTCATCGGTTTCACGAGTATCTTTGGCCACGCCATCTCTCCATGATGTCCCGTCGACTCAGGTTACTGCCCGGTCGGGATTAGTTTTTCCTTGATATTTCTTACCGCATATCTTGCCTTGAACCGATGACCGTTACTTAATTTTTTTACTTTAGCATTGCCGGCCAAAAGTGTCAATTATTGATCATTTGAACCAAAGAAGTCGTTTACGCTGACAGTTTTTTCGGTTACACTAGCGGCATGAGAATTTTTTCCTGGACTTATTCTTTGCTCCTCCCGTTAGCCGTTCTCCTTCTGCTTCCCAACGGCTGCGCTCGGCTGCCGGCTAAACCGGCACCCCAAAATGAATCCCCTGCCGCTCTAAAGTCTTTTACACCGGCTCCTTCGCCCACGCCGGCCCTGACTGAAACCCTACGCGAGTTCACCCTGGTGGCTGGCGGAGATGTGCTGCCCGGCTGCTGGCTAAATTCCTATCTGGAGCGTCACGGCGATGATTATCCTTATACCGCTATTGCACCCATCTTTCAAGCCGCTAATATCGGTCTGGTTAATCTGGAATGTCCCTTATCCCACCGTGGCTTGCGCTATCGCAAGAAAAAATTCACTTTCCGTGCTAAACCAACCGCAGCCGCAGCGCTTTATCGGGCCGGAATCAATGCCGTCTCTTTAGCTAACAACCATATGCTGGATTTCGGCCCAACAGCTCTTTTCGATACTATAGAAGCTCTGGACCAGGCCGGGGTGGCTTGTGCCGGGGCCGGAGCAAACTTGCCTGAGGCCCGGCGTCCGGCTTGCATTTATCTTCCTGGGTGCGGCTTCATTGCTATGCTCTCGTATTCCCTGACATATCCTTCGGCTTTTTGGGCGACTGCCAATCGCCCGGGAACCGCGCTGGCCCGAATTCCTTATTTGCAGGAGGATGTTTCCTCTGCCGCTGCCTGGGCAGACCTGGTTGTGGTTTGTTTTCATTGGAGCGGCGAGCTGGTTACCCATCCCCGGGCCTATCAGTTGCAATATGGCCATGCTGCTATTGACGCCGGCGCTAAGCTGGTGATAGGTACCCACCCGCACATTCTGCAAGGCATGGAATGGTACCACAACGGTTTAATTGTGTATTCCTTGGGAAATCTGGCTTTTGGCGGAGGCCGCAGCCGGCGGGCTATACATAGCGCCCTGGTGAAAATAACTTTTGATAAGGCGGGAAATCTCCAGGCCGCCTGGACGCTGCCATTAACCGTGGATAACCTGGCCACCCAATTTGTCCCGGCTCCCCTCTCCGGTTCTCCGGCTGAAGTGGTTTTTCAAAAGCTTCGCCACCGATCTCAGGCCTGGGGAACACGCTTTCTCGTGGAAACTTCAGGTTGGGCCAGAATTCTCCCACCCGTAGGAAGCTCAACCGGCAAGTAGGGGCACGGCACGCCGTGCCCCTACTAACGTCTGACAAGCTCTTAGGCGTATTCGAAGATCATGAATGGTCAGCCTGGAAATTCGGTTTTTATTACCAAAGCAAATTTATTTGCGGCGCCTTGATAGGAGAGCATGGTGAAACCGGGGTGGAGTTTGAGAACAATTACCGAGAAGGTGATTTCAAAAAAATGGCATCGCTGCTTAAATTAAAAGCCAAAGCGGTCGAAAGATTATTTGATGCTAAACAACCTGATCAAAATACTTTTGCAAAAATGATCGGATTTGAAATTATCCGGGTCAATCATTTTCTGTTAGAAGAATTTATCGACGGAAAAAATAAACCAAAAGAAATAAAAGCAGACCTAGCTTTCAGAAAATATACCAAGGCGGCTACCGTGAAACCCATGTCGCGTGAAGAAGAGATCGCCTTGATCGGCCACATACAAGCTGGAAATGAACTGGGGGTGATAGCGAAAGCAGATGCGGAAAAATTAATTGCTGCTAACATTTCTTTAGTTATCAATAGGGTGGAAAAATTCAAAAAAAATCATAGCGCCAAATTGTCACTGGAGAAATTAATTAGAGCCGGTAACTTTGGATTGATCAAAGCAGCTTTAAACTATTAAAAAAATTGGGGATACAAGTTTGCCTCGACAGCACCTTTTTGGGTCATGTCTCGATATGGCATCTCAGATACAAAGAAATTCACAAGAAATATTTGGAAGAGCATTCAGAGTACTATTTGATCAAACCGGACGAATTAGTCAAAATACAGTCACTGTTAGGCCGGCATTCCATCATTGATAATAAAGCCTCTAAAAAATGGCTTATTATAGTGGTTGACACTGAAGAAACGCATATCCATGAATATGTTAAGTTCGCTATCTATTTCAAAAACCATAAAGGCAATGGTTGGGGTTTTGATTTTTATCACCGCCGCCGATGGGTTTGTGGTGTGCTAGACAGCAAAGAAGAAAGCTACCGAGCAGGCAATTTTAAAAAAATGGCATCTTTGCTGGAATTGAAAACCAACGCCGTTGAAAAACTATTTAATTCCGAACATCCGGAGGCAAAATTTTTTGCAAAAATAATGGGATTTGAGATTATTCGCAGCAACGCCTTCCTTCTAAAAAATCCACCCATTATGTAATTGACCCGGTAAAATCAGTATCATAGTCAATCCTGAAAAAGCCGGCTTCAAGCCGCGTTTTTACTAAAATTGACTTCGAAAAAACGACATTGGCGTCCCAATCAAGCTCTTTTTATTGTAAAAAACCATGCCTCGGGCTGCTCGAGTGAATTACATATTATCCTTCCGGCAGCATCCTCTGAGGAATTCTTTGGTT
>DAOVYW010000219.1 GCA_030635415.1 Candidatus Firestoneibacteriota bacterium | reverse complement strand
GTTGTTTTAAGCTTCGGGCCAGCAGATAGGCGGTCGCCTCTCCCAGCATTAGCACGCGTTTCATCTCCAGAGCCCCATGATTGGCCAGTCCCCGGATCCCGTCCGTTCCAAAAAGCCGGGCTGTTTTACTGCTCATTAATAACCTCCGCCTCATCCTTTATCCCAGCCTCAGTGAAACCCTTGCTGCGAAACATACAGGCCTCGCAAGCGCCGCAGGGCCTGCCCTTTGGTCCGGGGCTATAGCATGAAATAGTCAGGGAAAAATCCACACCCAGTTTCTCTCCTAATTTCACTATCCGGGCCTTGGAATAATCAATCAAGGGCGCCTCAATTTTGAGCTGCCAAGATTCCATGGTCCCGGCTTTGGTCGCCAACCGGGCTAATCGCTGAAAAGCTTCCAGATATTCCGGCCGGCAGTCCGGGTATCCGGAATAATCCACGGCATTTGCACCGATAAAAATAACTTCCGCCCGCAGAACTTCCGCCCAGGCCAGGGCCAGAGAGAGCAGTACCGTATTCCGGGCAGGAACATACGTTCCGGGAATATCGTTTTGGTCCCCTGGATTTTCCCGGACATCCGGCAGGGGATCATTCCCAGTCAGCACGGAACCGCCGAAGCTGCGTAAATCCACCTTAACTACCTTATGTTCTGCTGCCAGGAGCGTTGCCGCGATTTTCCCAGCCCTTTGGATCTCAATCCTATGCCGTTGCCCGTAATCCGCTGTCAGAGCATAGCAGGCATACCCTGAACTCCGGGCATAAGCCATGGTTACCGCTGAATCCAATCCTCCGGACAACAGGATGACCGCTTTGCGCGTATTCTGCTGCTCCCGGTTTTGACATTTAGGTATATTGTATTGTTCCATTAAATTTCCGCCGCGATATGCTTCTGCTTATTTAATCCGTCCGCTATTATACTCAAAAATCCGTTTTTTGCAAATTTTGATTTATAAAAAACGTATATCCGATTACTTCCCGCGCGAAAAAGACAGAATACTCCACCTTAGATGGCACTTACGCTATATCAGAAGATGTGAAATAATTGATTTATATTGATATTCTCCTCCCTTGAGGAGAGGGGATGAGGGAAGCAAAATGTCCCGGATCGGCAAATATATTCTTCACGAGACCCGGATGTTATGCTAAGATGTTGTATACTTAAATCAATCCGAGGCGCTATATCGTGAAATTCATCGGAAAAAACGCGGTTTGTTCTCTGTTTCTGATTCTTAGTATAGGATGTGGCAACATGCCGGAAGAATCCGGGCAGTCTGAGACTGAAACTCAACTATCAGAACGTTATCGCATGGTGGCCGAGCAGATAGAAGCCCGCGGTATCCGCACCCCGGAAGTTCTCCAAGCTATGCGCAAGGTCCCCCGCCACGAGTTCATACCCTCTTCCGATCGCGCCTTCGCCTATCGCGATTCCGCCCTGCCGATCGGCCACGCCCAAACCATCTCCCAACCTTATATCGTCGCCCTGATGACGGAATTATTACATCCCAAATCCGGAGATAAAATACTGGAAGTGGGAACCGGTTCCGGCTACCAGGCCGCCATCCTGGCCGAAATGGGGGCTGAGGTTCATACTATTGAAATCGTTGAACCTTTGGCCGAACGCGCCCGCCAAACCCTGGCCCAGCTGGGATTTAGTGACAAGGTTTCCGTGAAAGCCGGTGATGGTTTTGCGGGCTGGCCCACAGCCGCGCCTTTTGACGCCATAATTATTACCTGCGCCGTATCTGAAGTTCCGCCACCCTTAGTGGAACAATTAAAACCCGGCGGCCGGATGGTTCTGCCCCTGGGTGAAAGCCTGGCTTACCAGACACTCACCGTGGCAACCAAGAGCGATACCGGAAAATTAATTTACCAAGACATAACCGGTGTAGTATTTGTCCCCATGACCGGGCCGCACGGATTCAAATAAAGCGCCCTGCCTGAACAGCCGGGTATTAAAAATCTTTTTTTGTCTTTATGAAAGGAGGCGGTTTTTTTGGGACTTAATAATTTCCTCGCCAACCATGATTGGTGGTTAAAGTATCTGGTATTTTTAACCGGCATACCCCTAATCACAGTTTTTCTGCATAACCTTTTGAATAATATTTCCCTGCCTAAAATTTCCGTTATTCATAAATCCTCAAAACCCACCTGGAAAGGCACTACCTCAAAACTAATTCTTTTATCCCTAAACCTGGTTTTTGAAAATTGTCTTAGGAAAAACCGTTTGGACTTATTTCAAGTTGATATTGAATATATTGACGCGCACGGCGCAAAACACAAATTGGAGCCCGGTAAATACACCCCTTTCCGTGAAATCACGGGAAGCCCTTTAGGCCGGATCGAATTATCACCGTATGACTCCCAAGAGGCACAAGGAATAATCTTTGTTAAAAAGACCTTTTACCAGGAGGATCTCCCCGCGAAGTTTCACCTCACCTTAAGTTACCGGGATATAAAAAAAAGGGTTATAAAAATCAAGGTTATGTACAATGTTTTAAATTAATTTTTATACTGTTTTTTTGCATATCCCCTCGTTATAATGGTTTATAGAGAAAGACAAAAATTCTTTTTCGTTCATTTCCCCGGCGCATCACTTGACAAACCCGTTTCTCGAACATCATTTTTAGTAAAAACAAATTCTCTTCGCAGCAAGCCCCGGTGATTTTCCCTGGACAAAATCATCCCGGACAGGCCAAAGGGGGAACTCAATTAACACGGTAGTAAGTGGAAAATTGTAAATTATTAAAGTTATTATATAATTACAGCATTCGGCTGTTTTTTTGGCTTTTTCATGTTATAATAATTTATTGATCGGAGTATAAGATGCGTATAAAAAACTCTTGCATTAATACTTTTGCCCTCTTCTTTCTCGCCACAGGCTTTGGGCTTACAGCTGCCAGTGCTGCTTCGGCCCCAGAGCCGCCAACAGTCAATGTCCCCCCTGGTATTATCAATCCCCAGATTGAAACAATTCCTTTGCGCGCACTGGATATCTCACCCCTGTCCCTGGGTGATGAACAAGCCCTGTTCCTTCAGCTTATTAATGAATACCGGGTGCAAAACGGCCATTCGACTTTAGAGATCAACTCCTATTTGCAGGTCGCATCGCAGTGGCATAGCGAGGATATGGCTAGCAAAAATTATTTCAGTCATACTGATTCCTTGGGTCGCGATCCTTTCCAACGTATGGCCGACTTTGGCTATACTGTCTCAACTTCCAAAGGGGAGAATATTGCTGCGGGATATTCCACGGCAGCGAGCGTTTTTCAGGCGTGGAAAAGCTCCTCAGGCCACAATGCGAATATGTTGAATTCAAATTACAAGGTTATCGGTATCGGCTTGGCCTATAAAAATTCCTCTACTTATGGTTACTATTGGACAACTGATTTCGGTGGTGTCCAGACAGATCCCGCGCTTTCTCCAACCGCTACTCCCGTCACCCCGGCTACTGCCACTCCTACCACCCCGGCCACTGCCACTCCTACCACCCCGGCTACTGCCACTCCCGACACCCCGGCTACTGCCACTCCCGACACCCCGGCTACTGCCACTCCCGACACCCCGGCTACTGCCACTCCCGACACCCCGGCTACTGCCACTCCCGAC
>DAOVYW010000205.1 GCA_030635415.1 Candidatus Firestoneibacteriota bacterium | reverse complement strand
GGGATTCACATCCCGGCCTTCGGATTTCGAAATCAGTTCCTGCAACTGAGCAGCCTCTGCCGCTGTGGCCTGGGAAAGCTGTTCGGCTTTTTCGGCGGTTTTATCCATCTTTTCTGCGGTCTGGTTCAGCTTTTCTGTTCTCTGCTTCATTTTGTCCGCCGAATCCAACCCGGCCTGCTGTGTTGCCGTCTCATCCAGAGAATTGGCTCTTTGCTTGAATTTGCCGGTTTGATTTTTAAGCGCATTAAACCCTTCAGCCGTATGCTGAGCTGTTTCTGCCAATTCATCCACCGGTTCTGACAAATCGGTTCCACCGGCATTATGTTCAACCCCATCTGCTTCCTGGGACAGTCCTTCCGCGCTGTTGCCGGCCTGGTTAGATTGTTGGCTAAGACTTTCGGCTTTCTCTTTTAACCGTTCAGCCATGCGCTGTAGTTGCCCGGCCATTTGATTCATACTCTCAATTTCATCTGGAGAGGATTTTCCTTCTGTTGGCTGGGAAGGCAACAGCGGTGTTTTGGGAACACCTGGCTTCCCAGGCATGGCCGGCGATTGCGAACTGCGCTTGCCTCCCGGCTGGGCCCGGGAAGCCTGGGCTAAATATTCCTTAGCTGCCTCCTGGATTTGCTTTTCCGCCTCAGCGATAATTTGCTCCTGTTCCTCCTCAGGCATTCCCTGCCAGCGCTTTTCCAGCTCTTTCCGCGCTGCTTGCTTCTCTGCCTCGCTCATGGCATCCCACATCTGCTGAACCTGGCTGAGATTGCTTCCTTGATGCTCCTGCTTAAACTGCTCCATCTCTCTGCGTTCGGTTACCTCAGCTTCTATCAGTTTCTTGAATTCAGGCCAGATCTCATCCCTAACGATTTGATAAATCTCCCCGGGATCAATCGTTTCCATAACCTTACGATAGGCTTCTCCGGTCTTATCCATCGCCTGCCTGACCGCTTTATTCTTCAGGCGCCCATCTTTATCAATTTCTTTATACCAGCGGTAGATAAAGCTATCCAGATATTGAACCGGGCGCGGCAGCCCATTCAATAGTGTCTGGGCAATTAATAAATTATCCTCTTTAAAGCGCTCCGCATAGATTGCCTTTACCCAATCAATAGTGCCGGGATAACTATTCCAGCCAAATGCCATAATTCTGGGCGTATCCATAATCCGCAACAGCAAATCAAAATTTGGATTATCTCCATACTCATCCTCTATTATCTTTTCCCTGACAACCGCCCCATATTTGGCCTCAAATACGGGCGGGACTACCAGCCCATAGGCCGCCCGGGGTGACAGCCGGTAAAGGTCGTCCTCAACGCCCCCAATCTTTTCATGCGGAGCCGGCAGAAAAACCCATTGTGGGATTCCTCCCGCAACTTCAGCATAGGAAAGAGCGGGTATACCGGTAGCTCTCCTGGCCCAATTCATAATATTGCTTCTTGTTTTTGCAACCTCATTTTTACGTTTTATCGCCTCATCCAACAGCTCCTTTAATTTCTGTCTGCCCTCTTCCGTAACCCCCTCTGCCTTTGCCTGCACAATCGCTGCTTCCACTTCCTCCACCCGGGGCAGGGGAATCTTTTCTGAAAGAACTTTAAAAAATTCTATCAAGGTCTCCAAAACCGGCTCTCCGCTTTCCTTACCGTGCTGCATAAGCGCTCCGGCCATAATGGTGCCTATCACTCTTTGGCGCATATCGTTTACCTGGGCATTTAAAGCAGCGGTTTCTTCCTCATTCCTGCCCACAGGATCCCTGACCAGCATTATGGCTGTATCTTCCAGCCTTTCATCAGCCGTAAATATTTCAAAAGCTTTTTTAAGCAGATAATCTTCATCCAGAAATACCTTGCCCGCCTGCTGAAGCTCGCTGCCGGCTTGAAACAGTTGGGCTGCTACTGGAATAAAGTAATCCGGATATTTATTAAAAGCTTCTATGCCCTCATTGTTCACAACTTCAATAGTAGTAATAGCAGTAGCAATGTCTTCCCGGTCATAACTAAGTGGAATAATTCCTTTAAAAGGGAAATAATGCCCGATAAATTCATGTTTAATATGACCTTTTAAAAGCGGGAGCGATGTTTCTCTATTCCGAAGCCCCTTGGTCAAAACCAAGGTCGTTTCCAATCCTCTGACAAAACAGGCCTTGGTGGCTTTGGCGCCGGCAAATTGTTTTTCAACAACATTTTTTATCTGCTCAGATAAAAATCTTCGTTTCAATTCATTCTTTTCGTCTATGCTCTCCGGCAAAAGATATTTAATGTGATAAGGCTTCAGGGCTGACATGGCCTCAGTAAATATCTCATCCGGGTTATGCCATTTTTTAAGTCCTGCTGCCATTTCCCGGGCCATCTGTTCAAAAACAGCCATCTCTTCATGGTTGTATTCTGGGGTGGAAAGGTGATAAAATTCATCAAAAGTCCCCAACCTCAGCGCAACATCTTCCTGATTTTCAATCTGGTTTATCCTGAGCAGGTCAAAGGCTTGTTTAAATTGTTCATAGGGAACGGTTTCAATCAGCGTTCTTAAATGATCCGCTGTTGCTATCAGTTCCTGCCGTTTTTTCTGATAGATATTATTATCGTTGGCTCTCTCGGCTTCCAATATCGCGCTCTTAAGCTCATAAAAACGAGTGTATTTCTCCAGAAAATCAGCGGGTATTTGTTTTTCCAGCAAATGACGCTCAAACCGGATTTGCAGCTTTTGGGCAAAATCATGTTGCGCCTCGCCTGCGCCGATTATAAGATGAATCAATTCATGTAAAATAAGCGCCTGCTGTCCTTCGTGGGTTTTGAGCTTATACGACGGCTCGGCAATATAAACATGACTTTTGTCTTTGCTGGCGACCTTTGATTTACGGGCATGCCCAAAATGCGCTTCGGCTATTAATGGCGGCAGCCCTTCACGCTTAAAATAAAAGACGCTCTGGGGCGGTGTCAGATAAAAGAATAAGGTTTTTTTATTACTCAAAAGTTTATTTAGCTCTATAAATAATCCTTCCGTATTGTCAATTTTCCAGTTAGCTTTAGTAATTATATTATCCCACTTATTTTTCTCTTCGCTTGAGAGCGAAGCCATAAAATCCTGTAACAAAACCTTTATTTCTTCTTTTTGCTTTTCGATTTGATATTTCTCTGTTACATCTGTTTCCTGCTTGCCTATCAGCTTTCGAATTTGGGCATTCAACTGCTCATGCCACACTTCCTCCCAGTTCCCGGAACTGATGTTGGCCTGGGGATCCATAGGTATGCGGCCCAGCATCAATACCGTGATAATCGGCGAGAGTATTGTAAACAGCGCGATTTTTGCACCAGTTACAATATTCGCTGGAGTGAAGTAACCTGGTATTTTGCCAAACCGGGCGAAGATTGAACTTTGCTGCTGGCGAATCTTCTCCAGGGTTAATTTAGCCTGAGTTGCGGATTGAAAGAGATGGTAAGTGCGTTTGCCGATCGCAACGCTCTGCCAGGCGCCGGGTTCCGCACGGTCTGAGACCACGGCTGTTACCTCATCCTGTCCGGTAGTGGCAATCTTCAGGGGTATGAGTTCTTGTCCCTTATGGGCCTGGTTTACCATATTTAGAAATGCCTGTAACTGCTTGGCGAATATCCGGCGTGCCGGGGTTGTCAGGCTGCCGTCCATTAAGTAGGTGGGCAGGGCCAGGATATCCTGGTTCTGGGCCAGTAATTTTTCCAACGGGGTCTGCTGGTTGCGGAGCAGGGCGAAATACGGATTTACAATATCCTGCCGGCTCAGGCGCGGTTTGATGGAGATATAAGATATGTTTTGGCGTTTAAGCTTTTCCAGCACTTTCTCAGTATGAAAACCGCCTGTAATCATAACGGCAATATCTTCGCTATGCTTTTCCATCTTGTGGCTAAGATTATCCACAAAATGCCTGCTTCGCTCATCCGCCTGCCTATAGAATGTCGCAGCCTTTTCTATATATTCATCCAGGACCAGGCTTTCAGAAACCTGTAGGGGCGATTCGCGAATCGCCCCTACGTTGTTGATGAAATCAACAAATTC
>DAOVYW010000099.1 GCA_030635415.1 Candidatus Firestoneibacteriota bacterium | reverse complement strand
TGTGTTGTAGGGGTGGTATATCCCGGCTTTCTAGGGATTGAAAAAACAGTATCCAAAATTCATGTATGGGAAATGGAATGGGTAATATATTACGCTTCATTAGGGAGAAAACCGAATGCCGGTACGCCTGTCTTTAAAAAATATTACGGTAGCAGTAAAAACCGCCTTGGATGAAGATGTCGGATCAGGAGATATTACCACCCGCTGTATTGCCAGACCGGCTGACCGGGCAGCAGGAGTAATCCGGGCTCAGGCTCCGGGCGTGATTGCCGGCGTTTTGGCAGTTAAGGAGGTCTTTCGCCAATTAGACGTCAGGGTCAAGGTTCGGGCCATGAAAACCGACGGCATGCCGGTCCGCCGGGGAGAGGTGCTGATTCGGATTACCGGGCCGGCCGCGCCGATTATAATTGGGGAACGAACGGCCTTGAATTTTCTGGGCATGCTTTCCGGGATCGCGACCATTACGGCTCAATATGTGAAAGCGCTGCGTGGGACCAAGACCTGCAAGACCCGAATTTTTGACACTCGCAAGACACCGCCCGGCCTGCGCGGTTTGGTGAAGCACGCCGTGGCCGCCGGTGGGGGCTGCAATCATCGCATGGGATTGTATGATGCGGTACTGATAAAAGATAATCATATTGCCTTGGCCGGTTCTTTGGCCGAAGCAATCCGCCGGGTTCGCAAGGGACTGGGTTCGCGCAAGCGTTGTATTGAGGTTGAGGCTGAGGATATGGACCAGGTCGGAACGGCTTTGGAGAGCGGCGCGGATATTATTCTTTTGGATAATTTTCCCCCGGCCAGGATCCGTGAGGCCGTAAAGCTGATACAGGGCCAAGCAGTGGTCGAGGTTTCCGGGGGTCTGGAACTCAAAGCCATAAAAGCCGCGGCCCTTAAGGGTGTAGACCGGGTCAGCATCGGGGCTTTAACTCACTCGACGCCCTGGTTGGCCATGCATATGGAACTGGAATAAATAATGGAACTGTCTCCCATGAACTTTTTCTTCCAGAAATGTCATTCCGAGCGAAGCGAGGAATCTCTAAAACTCCTAGTGTTCAAGGAGATTCCTCGGTCACTTCGTTTCCTCGGAATGACAAAATCATGGGGATTCAGTGGAAAACAGCTTTGGGCGAAACTTCCATAATTACAAATATGTTATCAACTACTAAAGTGCTTAATCTGCTCCGTGAAAATCAGGGGAGTTGTATCTCCGGGGAGGAACTCTCAGCCCGGATGGGAGTTTCACGGACCGCGGTCTGGAAGCAGATTCATCAACTGGAGGCGGTCGGATACCAAGTCGAAGCAATTCCTCATCGGGGTTACCGGCTCCTTTCCACGCCTGATCGTTTGCTGCCGGATGAAATTGCCGTTGGCTTACAAACCAGGGTTTTCGGGCAACGGCAGATATGCTTTGAAAATATAGGATCAACTAATGACCTGGCCCTGAAATTAGCCGCCCAGGGAGCTCAGGCGGGTACGCTGATAGCTGCGGAAAACCAGACTAATGGAAGGGGACGGCGCGAGCGTACCTGGATATCAAAAGCCGGAGCCAACTTGCTGTTTTCCCTGGTTCTGAGGCCACCTTGGATTGCCGAGCAAGCACCTTTAATTACCTTGATGTTGGCCGTAGCCGTAGCCGGCGGAATCCGCCGGGAAACCGGATTATTAGCCGGGATTAAATGGCCCAATGATATCCTGATAAAGGGAGCCAAGGTGGCCGGGATTTTAACTGAGATGCGGGCGCAAACCGATGCCATTGAGTATGTAGTCTGCGGAATCGGAATAAATGTTAATGCGGCTCCGGCCGGTCCGCTCCGGCAGCCAGCGACTTCACTCTCCAAATTAATGGGAAAATCGCTGCTTAGGCTGCCTCTGTTGCGCAGGATTTTATACGAGGCCGAACAGTTGTATTTTAGAGCTTGTCATAACGGACCACACTCGGTTATAGAGGCCGGGAAGAATCTTTCCTGCCTTCAGGGGACCCAAGTGTTGGTACAGTTGACCGACCAGGAACGTTTGGAAGGAATGATAATCGGCATGGATGATAATGGCGCTCTGCTATTGCGTCTGGAGAGTGGGGTGACCCGCAGGATAACCAGCGGAGAGTTAAGTCTGGTGAGGCCGGAGTAAGGAATAAATTATGCTGGCAGTTATTGATATCGGTAATACTCAAATTTGTCTCGGTATTTTTAACCAAAAGCGCCTGGTTAAGGAATTCCGGCTGCCGACTAATCGCCGGATTACGGCGGATGAATTAGACCTGGCCCTTTCGGGATTAATCAAGGGAAGAGAGATAGACCGGGCCTGCGTCGGCGTGGTAATAGCCAGTGTAGTTCCGGAATTGGATACCAGAATGATTTCGGCGGCACACTCCTGCTTCGGAGTGCCGGTCTTGATGATTTCACCGGAAATGAGTCTGCCGGTGAAGAATGTATATCGTCCGCCCGGGGCGGTCGGGACAGACCGGCTTATGAACGCCGTCGCGGCAATATATGAATTTGGTTCGCCGGTAATCGTAGTGGATTTGGGTACGGCGATAACCGTAGACGTCGTGGCCCGGGGTAATAAATATCAAGGCGGCGCGATTTTGCCCGGCCTGATGCTGTCAGTAGAGGCTTTAGCGCGGGAGACATCGCTCCTTCCCCGGATTGAATTAAAAAAGCCCGGTTGTGCTTTAGGCCGGAATACAGAAGGAAGTTTGCGGTCTGGCATCATACTGGGCGCGGCCGGAGCCATTACCGTTCTGGTTAAACAGATGAAAAAGGAAATCGGGGAAAAGACTAAGGTGGTAGCGACCGGCGGATTCGCCTCCCTGGTAGTTCCGCATTGCCCGGAATTGCGGATTGTCCGTCCCCACCTGACCTTGGCCGGTTTACGCCTAAGCTGGGAATATATTCAGCAAGGGAGATGCTAAATGAGGATGGGTTTTTCCAAGCGGATACTGCTCGGTACATTAATGCTGGCAACGGCGGCGGCAATTATCGGCGTGCAAAAAGCGCGCTCTCCCGCAGAAAGACAACTGGAAGCTCAGCCCAGCCCTTGGTTCTCGATTGAGCAAGGCCGTATAGAATACCATCTTTCCTCTTCACAGGGAGAATGGCATTCTTCCCAAGACAATCAGGATAAGGTAGTTATGCTTTATTTCTGGGCTACCTGGTGTCAGCCCTGTAAAAAAATGATCTTATTGCTGAACTCTCTCTGGCTAAAGTATCGGGAATCAGGACTGGTTTTTACGGCCATATCCCTGGACACCGAATCACAGCCTCTTCAAAATTTCATAGAATCAAACCATCTGAAATTCCCTTGCCCTATGGTTCCCCCGGAACTTATGACCGCCAACCAGTCTATCAAAGGTATCCCTACCCTCTATCTGGTGAGCCGGAAAAACGTGATCTTCCGGAAGTATCAAGGCTTGAGAAACAGCCAAGAGCTTGAAGATGATGTGCGGAAATTATTGCGCCTGGAGGATGGGAAGAAGGTTAACGCGGAAGGCAGCGGGAAGTAGCTGTGCAGGAAGTATTGGGTTGCGATTTTGTAGGGGCCGGCTTCCATGCCGGCCCGTGGGGATTTGCGGGATGCCTTACCCACGGATGCGGGAATGGCAGAATAAGATGTAGGGGCGTTTAATTAAACGCCCCTACTCACGGCAGGTGCGACATATCCTGGTAGTGCGGGTGTTGTGGGGGCGGCCACAGGGGGGGCGCCCGCAAATGACTGGATTTCTGCCTGTCCTGCCCGTTCTGGATGATGTGGAGTAATGTTATGGTGAATGTTCGAAAACCAGGAGGAATTTGAATGAAAAAAACATTTATATTGGTTAGTGTCATATTAAATATCATATTAATATCTATAATTTTAAAATATGAACTTAATAATAGTAGTCGACATCTCCGCTATTGTCAGAATGAATTAAAGGAGACTTTATATTTGTTGGATTTGGCAAATTCTATTTTAAAAAAACCATCAAATAAGCTTGAAAAGAGTAATCCCTATTTTTATAATTTGCATTCACTGAGTGGTGATACAACTTATTTATTTGAGCAGAACCCAAAAATCGATGTAATTTCACATAGTTCTGAGTATAATTATTTAGTTGAAGTAGACTCGGAAAATTTCATTAAACATATAGGTTGGTATAAACCATAAAATAGTGTAGAGACCGGTTTCTTTATCCAAAGTTTGCCGAAGGAAATGGCAGAATAAGATGTAGGGGCGTTTAATTAAACGCCCCTACGCACGGCCAGGTGCAACATATACTGGCAGTATTTGTATGTATGGGCGCCCTCCTTGTCCTGCTTGTCCTGAGCGTAGCCGCAGGGAACGAAGTCGAGGGGTGTGGCCGCCCGCAAATGAGGAAAAATTGCGAAAATGCGAATTACGACTTAACAACGAGTTCAAATCATATTACAATGATTTCTTTGATTCCGGCTTAAAATGGGCCGGAACGACATAATGGGTTTTACTTAAAGTTGCTTCTGCAAAAAAATATGATAATGTAAGCTGCGAAGAAGTTGATTGCGGCCGGAATGGAGGGTTAGATAATGTTGATTTCCCGATTAGAATTAAAAAATTGGCGAAACTTTAAGGACGTTGATATACCCATGGGACTCCGCGCCTTTTTTATTGGGCCGAATGCATCCGGCAAATCTAATTTACTTGATGCATTTCGCTTCTTGCGTGATATTGCCAAACCTGGTGGGGGGCTACAAAAAGCGGTTACTGACCGTGGCGGTCTATCCAAGATTCGTTGTCTAGCCGCGCGGGCACACCCGAATGTGGAATTGGGAATAGAACTTGGCGAATCTGCGGCAAAAGGAAAGCTTTGGAAATATGTTATTGGTATAAAACAAGAAAGCAGGGGTAGTCGAAAACCATTTTTGGCGTATGAAAAGGTTTACCGGGGAAAGGAACTTATTGTTAACCGGCCTGATGAAGATGATAAAAAGGACCAACTGCGCTTAACCCAGACATATTTGGAACAAATCAACACGAATAAAAAATTCAGAGACATTTCCAAATTTCTTGTGTCTATTTTATACCTACACATTGTACCGCAATTGCTTCGTTTTCCGGACACATTTACCGGTCCGGGAATTTCAGGGGATCCCTTTGGACGGAATTTTTTGGAAAGAGTAGCTAAAACGCCTAAGAAATATCGTTCGGCACGCTTGAAAAAAATAGAAAAAGTTCTATGCGTTGCGGTTCCACAGATAAAAAAACTTACCCAGGTTGATGATAGAGGGGTACCGCACTTGGAAGCCATTTATGAACATTGGCGGGCTAAAGGCGCTAGACAAAGAGAGGATCAATTTTCCGACGGCACCTTGCGCTTATTAGGTTTGCTCTGGGCCTTGCTGGATGGCGATTCTTTACTGCTTTTAGAGGAACCCGAACTCTCTTTGAACACCGGTATTATTACCAAGATTCCCGCCATGATTTACAAGTTACAGAGACAGAAAAAACGTCAGGTGATAATTACTACTCACAGTTATGAATTATTATCGGATAAAAGCATTGATGGCAGGGAGGTGGTGCTTTTAATGCCAGGGGGAGAAGGAACTACAGTTGAAATAGCTTCTGCTATCAGTGACGTAAAGGATTTACTCGCAAGTGGGATGAGTGTTGGTGACGCTGTGCTGCCGAAGACGATGCCTGAGCAGCTAAAGCAATTAGGTCTTTTTTGAAAAATGATACCTATACCTATAAATCTTGCAGTGGAAGACCAACTCAGCGAGGCGGTGCTTAGGAAAATGCTACAGGATACCCGGCGCGGTTTTTCGATTGGCACTTGTTATTGCCGTGGGGGTTTTGGGTATCTTAAGAAAAATATTAAGCATTTTAATAATGCCGCTAAAGGTACGCCGTTTTTGGTACTAACCGATTTGGATCAAGCAGAGTGCGCACCGGCGATGATTAAGGTTTGGATTTCTTGTTCTTTGCACAGTAATTTAATATTTCGGGTTGCTGTCAGGGAAGTTGAGGCATGGGTCATGGCTCATAGAAAGGCTTTTGCTGATTTTTTGAGTATTCAAGAAAAAATGATTTCATGTCATCCGGATGACCTGAATGATCCGAAACAAGAAATAATAAAATTAGCTAAAAAATCACGCAAACGTGAATTACGTGAAGCTATCGTACCAGCCCAAGGCAGCACGTCAAGCATAGGTCCGGACTATAACGGTAAAATGATTGACTTTATTCGAAAACGCTGGGTTGTATCAGAAGCAGCTAAATGTTCTCCCAGCTTAAAAAAAACCTTTGTGGCGATTAAAAAATTCCAGCCAAATTATAAAACAAATTAGTTGCTATTTGAAATCATTGCTGTCAGTAAAAAAGGTATTTGGCGCATAGGAAAAATATAGTAAAGTGATTATTATTTAAGGCGGTTTTCCATGTCCTTGAAATGCGCAGTCGGTAAAGGCGGAAATTGAAAGCTTGAAGGTTACTACTCAACCTTGTTATCTAGGTTGCCGGGGAAAAGAGAAAAGACAAGGCTGCCAATGTTTCCACCGCGCGTACGTTTTGGGTGGCAGCTGTCAACAACCACGGCGGAGTCGGGCGCTGGGCCTTTCTGGAAATTACGGATCCATGGGATGCGAGGAATGCAATTCGTTCCACATTTAAAATATCCGAGCCTTTATGATGAATAACATTTTTTTTGATGAAACATCCGAACAGTCCTTAGCTAAGGCAAC
Organism: Candidatus Firestoneibacteriota bacterium; assembly: GCA_030635415.1. Lineage (GTDB taxonomy): Bacteria > Oederibacteriota > JAAXVQ01 > JAAXVQ01 > JAUVAV01 > JAUVAV01. The sequence continues at coordinate 1,755 of DAOVYW010000099.1, read as the reverse complement.
AATTGTCTCGAAATACTTTTGGGCCTGGGCAAAGGTTATAATTCCAAGTGTGAAAAGACGACAGGGTAGGATTGCATATATAGATTTATTTGCAGGACCAGGTCGTTACAAAGACGGAACTAAGTCAACGCCTCTTTTAATTCTAGAAAAAGCCATACGTGATAATGATATGCGGGAAATGCTAGTAACAATATTTAACGATAAAGATGGAAACAACTCGCAATCTCTTCAAAAGGCTATTAAATTATTGCCTGGTATTGATACTCTTAAATACAAACCACAAATCAATAACCAAGAAGTAGGTGAAGAGATTGTTAAGATGTTTGAACATAGGCAACTGATACCGACACTATTTTTTGTTGATCCATGGGGTTATAAAGGATTGTCATTGAGACTGGTAAATTCGATTTTAAAGGATTGGGGATGCGATTGTATCTTTTTCTTTAACTATAATCGTATTAATATGGGCTTGGCTAATAAGATCGTTGAAGAACATATGAATGCCCTCTTCGGAAAAGAACGGGCAGATTCTCTGCGTGAACGTCTGGATATAATGCAACCTGAACAACGTGAATTGACTATTGTGGAAGAAATATCCCAAGCAATTCAAAAAATGGGCGGTAAATACGTACTGCCATTCAGATTCAATAGCATGGGTAATCGGACTAGCCATCATCTGATCTTCGTTAGTAAGCATTTCAAGGGCTATGAAATTATGAAAACTATCATGGCTGGAGAAAGCTCAAAGGCGGATCAGGGTGTGCCATCCTTCGAATATAGTCCGGCCATCGTTCAACAACCTTTGCTTTTTGAGCTAACGCGTCCTCTCGACGAGCTGGCCGGTATGTTATTGTCTGAGTTTGCCAATGAACAATTAACGGTACAGCAAGTCTATGAGAAGCACAACATTGGAAAGCCTTATGTGCTGAAGAATTATAAGGATGTGCTTAAACAATTAGAAGTTGAGGAAAAAATTACTATCAATCCTACCGCCGCGGAGCGTCGTAAACATAAGGGCGAGGTTACTTTGGCCGATAAAGTCAATGTCTTATTTGTACCACGGAGGAAATAATATGGCGACTAAATCAAGTATTGAATGGACCGAATCCACATGGAACCCAATCACCGGCTGCAGCAAAATTAGTCCGGGATGTAAGAACTGTTATGCCGAACGTATGGCAAAACGCTTGCAAGCAATGGGACAACCCAATTATGCCAAAGGTTTTGAGCTTGCCATGCACGAGCATGCCTTGGAACTGCCCCTGCGTTGGAAAAAGCCCCAGACAATTTTCGTTAATTCAATGAGCGATCTATTTCATGAGGATGTGCCGGTGGTATTTATTCAGAAAGTTTTCAAAGTAATGCGAATGGCACACTGGCATAATTTTCAAATATTAACCAAGCGGTCGGAACAGCTTTTCAGGATAAGCTCCAAACTTCCCTGGATGCCAAATATCTGGATGGGCGTGAGTGTTGAAAATCAGGACTATTCCTTCAGAATTGATCATCTTCGAAGAACTGAATCAAAAATTAAATTTTTATCCCTTGAGCCTCTTCTTGGACCATTATCTAATCTTGATCTTAAAGGAATCGATTGGGTAGTTGTAGGTGGAGAATCCGGACCAAGAGCCAGGCCAATGGATGAGGCATGGGTATCGGAGATTCGAAGCCAATGTCAGCAGGAAAAGGTCCCGTTTTTCTTTAAACAATGGGGAGGCACCAACAAGAAAAAAGCGGGCCGAATACTTGAAGGCC
>DAOVYW010000086.1 GCA_030635415.1 Candidatus Firestoneibacteriota bacterium | reverse complement strand
TGGAAATTGCACCCATGAACCCAGTATCATTGGGGCGGCTGCGGGAGCTTGCTTACTTTGGGCTGAGGCAGGTTCAAACCCACGGGATACTCAGGAAAACACTGAAGAAAAAAGAGGCATGACAGTTCAGGAATGCCGCCGGGTTTTAGAAGAGGCAGAATGGAAAGTGTTGGATGGACCATCTCGTTTTTATACGGATTTAGCTCCTCAAAACCGGAAAAAAGTATATACTTAATTCTTTTGGTGCTTTTTTAGAAACAACATCATCTTGTAGAATCAGGCTTGACCAGGGAGTCCAAACTTAGTATGGCAACCGAACTTTTCACTGCCATCGAACAACAAGATATAGAGCGTGTTGCCGCACTGCTGGCCCAGGGCGTTGATCCGAACGCGTTTCTCGCAGACTTTCCCTACTGGCGTCCGCTAGAGGCTGCCATCGAGGAGATTGCCTGGTACGACGGTTCGATAGAGGTAGTTCGGCTCCTGCTTCAACATGGTGCGGATGCCAATGCCTGGGACAGCAAGAATACATGCACCCCTTTGCACTCAGCCATGCTCATATTGTGCGCCGACATGCGCGTCAATAACAAAGAGTTAATCCAACTACTTCTGCAAGCTGGCGCGGATCCCAACGCGGTTAGCGGCACAGGAGAATCAGCACTGAGATGGGCTGTTGAGCAAGGTGATCTAGACATGACGAAGCTGTTCCTGCGCTTTGGTGCTGACAAGACAATCGACGCGTTTGGAGGCCCCTGCGGAAACACTCCTCTCACGAGGGCGGCCAGCAGGCTTGACCTCAAAATGATTGAACTGCTGATCACTGCTGGGGCCGATCCGGAAGCCCTTGACGAAGACTGCGGTACAGCACGCGTGCGATTACCCGCGCGCGCAGGGTCTAATTTGAAGACTTGGGATAAAGCGATGGATTTGCTCTCGCCTCAATGACTATCTTATGGTATATATACAAACTAAGATTTTGTTAAGTTAGCAGGATGGCTGGTATCAGTGCCATATTCACTATTCGACATTATCATTTTACTATAGTTCCAAGGGAGGTTCAAAAATGGCGGAATTTTTTAAACAATACTATGAAACAGCTAAACAGATAATTGTTAAACCCATTGATTTTTACCGGCAAATGCCAGTCACAGGGGGATACAAGGAGCCATTGGTTTTTATACTGATTACAACTATGATTAACATGATTGGACTTGCTCTCGAAAATATAATCTGGGGTAGCGGACTGACGATCGCGAACTTGGGCCGGGGAGGCATAATGTTCATTGCTATTCCTGTTTTCACGGTCATTTTAATGTTTTTATTTGCGCTCTTAATGTTGCTTTTCTCCAAAACCGTGGGCGGTACTGGAACCTATGAAGCTATGGTGCGAGTAGTAGCTTATGCCAATATTGTATCTGTGGTAATCTGGATTCCTTATGTTCAGATACCGGGACTTATTTATTGGCTGGTGTTGATGGTTTTAGGCATACGTGAGATTCATAAATTCACGACCGGCAAAGCCATTGGCGTAATGTCTATTCCCATAGGCATTATATTACTTTTCGCGCTATTCCAGGTGGTTCTCGTGAAGTGGATAGACGTATTCTGGTTTTAATTACGAAGAGAAGGGAATCCGGGAAGCGTCACCTCAGACTAATAAATAATCAGGCATTCTTGCTTGCTGTAGGATTTCAGTCTGGGCTAAAAATTAAAAATGATTGTACGGGTATTTCAAGTTATAGGGGTGCTGCCGGTCACGCCTAAGGGGGTAAAGTTAATGTTCGGAAAATTATTACTAAGTATGGCGGCGGTCTGCTTTTTGGCCGGAATAACAAGGGGAAGTGGGGGGGATATGTCCGCGGAGATAAAAACGTACCAGTTAAAGAATGGTTTGAAGGTTATTGCCAAGGAGATTCACGGCGCGCCCGTGGTCTCGATTTTTATATGGTACCGGGTGGGCTCACGCAACGAGCCGCCCGGGCAGTCAGGGCTGGCGCATTTTCTGGAACATATGATGTTCAAGGGTACGCGCCGGTTTGCCAAGGGAGAGATCGCGCGCCAAATCAGCCGCACCGGGGGGCGCCAGAATGCTTTCACCAGTTATGATTATACCGCCTATTTTGAGACTGTGCCAACAGAGTATCTGGATCTGGCGCTGGAGATCGAGGCTGACCGGATGCGGAATGCCCGGTTGGATCCTAAGGAGGTTGAGAATGAACGCACGGTTATTCTTTCCGAACTGGATGGAAACCGGAATAATCCCCATGTTCGGCTGCGCGAGTTGGTGAATGCCCAGGCATGGCTTAAACATTCCTACCGCCGGCCAATCATCGGATGGCGGGAAGAGGTGGAGCGGCTTAGTGTCAAGCAATTGCGTGCCTTTTATAATACCTATTATCAGCCGCGTAATGCGACTCTGGTAGTGGTTGGGGATTTTAATCCTAAAACTTTGCATAGTTCCATCCAGCGGTTATTCGGTCCGGTTTCGGGATCTTCCCAGGTTACGGGAATGGAACCGGTTGCAGAAATTCAGCAGGGAGAGAGACGTGTGGTTTTGAATGATCACGGTCCGGCCGCGCTGGTGCTGATCAGGGTGGATGTTCCTCCGGCCGGACATAAGGATCATTACGCTCTGACGGTTTTAAATGACGCTTTGACCAAAGGCAAGACCTCACGATTATACCAGGCGCTGGTGGATACGGGACTCGCGGCAAGTATTTCCGGCGCGCCCTATGAAATGATTGATCCGGGATCCTGGGTTTTTACTGCGGTTTGCCAACCGGGAGTGGAGCCCCAACAGGTGGAAGATGTTATTCGTAAGGAATTTGAGCGCGTGAAAAAGGAACCGCTTTCTTCCCGGGAGCTGAAGCGTTCCATTAATCAGACTCGCGCCCAGTTGACATTTTCCAAGGACAGTTTGACGGACCAGGCCATGCTTTTGGGTTTTTACCAGACCGTGGCAGGGGATTGGCAATTACCTGATCTTTATCCGTCACGGGTGGCAGAGGTTACACCAAAACAGGTACAGCAGAGCGCTTCCCGGTATTTGGTCCCGCAACGCATGACGGTTGGTCACTTTATTCCTCTACCCGGCGGTTCATCCGGTCCGGTGGGAGCTTTACCCGGCGATATTGTTTCAGCTTTTCCGGATTCTCAGGGTTGGTCAATGCCGGCCGAAGGTTACTCTGAATTGCCCGGGCAAACCAGAATAAAAAAAAGCGGCTCTAGCCGGCCGGATCAGTGTAAACGTTATACTTTGGCGAATGGCATGGTTCTTCTGCTTCAGGCTAATAAAAGCAATCCCAGCCTGGCGCTTTCCGGATTGGTACGGGCCGGCATGGCAGCTGAGCCTGAAAATCTGCCGGGATTGGCTATAGTTCATGCCGATATGCTGGACCGGGGAACAGCCAAACGTTCAGCCGCGCAACTGGCAGAAGATTTGGAATTCAAGGCTGCTGTTTTGGAATACACGGCCGGCCACGAGAAATTAAAAATAGCCGGTGAAGCTTTGGCCGGGGATTTGGAGTTGTTGCTGAAAGCCGCAGCCGAGACCTTAATCATGCCGGTTTTTCCTGAAAAGGAGTTAAAGAAAGTAAAAAAAGAGGTATTAAGCAGCTGCCAGGTAGCGCGGGACAGCACTAAGATGCAGGCCTGGCAGGGTTTTGCCGAATTAGCGTATTCTAAGGGGCATCCTATGCGGCGCAGCCTGCTCCAGGCCGCGGATGGAATCCGGGAACTTACGCGCAAAGATCTTAAGGCATACCATCAGGAATGGATACGGCCTGATCAGACCATATTGTCCCTGGCCGGCGATTTTGAGCCGGACGAGGTTTATAGTCTGGCGCAGCGTCTTTTTAAATCCTGGAAGGTTAAGCGTTCCTCTGCCCGACACGAAATATCGCGGATGGAGCCGGTTTCCGGGATAAAAACCAAGAGGAAAATATTGCCGGGCAAAAGCGAGAATATAGTGATTTTAGGTCATGAGGGCATCCATCGTCTGGATCCTGAGTATTATCCGGCCTATGTCGCGAATCACGTGCTCGGAGGAGCCGGACTCTCAAGCATGCTGATGCGTGCGGTCCGGGACCAGGCAGGGATGACATACTCTATTTATTCACAGTTTAAACTTTCTCACGGGGTGCGGCCCTGGTGCCTGACATTTCAAGCGAATCCTGAGAATGTTACCCGGGCAGTGGAGAAAGCGCTGGAACAAGTTCATCGCTTGCAGAGGGGCAAGGTTAAGGAACAGAGGCTTAGGGACAGCCAGGAACAACTGGCAGGGGGTTTGGCCTTGACTTTGGAAACTAATACCGGCCTGGCTTATTTGAACCGGGAAATAGAGTACCATAAACTGGGGCCGGATTATCTGCAGGAATTTCCCCGGGCGGTTCGGGCGGTGACATATACTGAAATGATACAGGCTGCGGGTAAGTGGTTCCACCCGGATAAATACCTGCTCTCCATTGCCGGGCCAAAGATTTCAGAACAACAAAATAGTAAATAATACAAGGCTGTTCTGAATGGCGCTAACCTAAGATGTTTTTATATACTATTGGTGTGAAATTGTATTCTCTGGCATATAACACTATGTGTTATGTAGGGGCACGGCGTGCCGTGCCCCTTGCTGGAACGCCTAAAAAATGTTTGAGTTAGTGCCCATTTGGCTATCTTATTACCCATTTAAAGTTGACTTGGGGACAGGGTATGGTATGATAATCGGCCAATAGTGGTGAAACTAAAAACATAAGGAGGATTATATCATGGAGCAGTATGAGATGAAAAAGCCATTTAACAAGGAGTCATTTAAAGGGATTTCCGGAATGATAATCGCGGGCGCGGTGATTCTGGTTTTATTTGTATTAAATCCCATTGTCATTATCGGCGCCGGAGAGCGCGGCGTGGTTTTCTCGCGGTTTACCGGGGTGCAGGAGAAAGTTATGATGGAAGGCATGAATTTCAAAATTCCGGGCATTGAAAGTGTTGTCAAATTTGATGTCAAGACCCAGAAGCTGGAACGTGCCAGTGACGGTGCTTCCAAGGATTTGCAGGAAGTGAATCTGAGAACCGTGGTTAATTATCATCTGGAGTCCGAGAAGGTGGCCAAGCTTTACCAGGAAGTGGGCGTGGATTTTGAGCGCAAGGTTATCGAACCCTCCATCCAGGAAGCAGTCAAAGCCGGAACCGCCCAGTTTCCGGTGGAAAATATTATTGTGGAGCGTCCGAAATTAAAAGCCATAATTGCGGAAATCCTCCGGCAGAAACTCGCGGAATACGATATTATCCTGGAAGATGTTAACCTGACGGATATTACCTTTTCCACGGAGTTCAACCGGGTGGTAGAGCAGAAGCAGATCGAAGAGCAGAAGATCAAGACTGCTGAGTACAAGAAAAAGCAGGCGGAGCAGCATAAAGCCACTGTTATTCTGGCCGCCCAGGCCGAGGCGGAGAAGCAGCGTCTGATCCGTCTGCAGGTTACCAAAGATATTGTGTCCCTGGAGTGGATTAAAAAATGGGATGGAAAATTACCGCAAACAGTTATGGGCGGTGATGCTGTGCCTATGATTAATTTAAAAAAATAAGATTAAATAACTTCTAATTTCCCGCAGTTGGTTGAGGGGAAAATTCATTTAACAGGTGGTAAGGAGTGGATTTATGAATAAAGGCATAGTTCTTCTGGTTTTTATGGCGGGGTTTATAACCATGCTGACTTCCATGGCTTTTTCAGCGTCCACTCCTACCGAGACTCCTACGGTTACCGCTACGGTTACTCCGACCCTGACAGCCAGTCCGGAGATCACGTCCTCGTATACGGTTACTCCGGTTGAGGTGATTATCAGCCGGGTTAAAATTAATCATAACCGGTTTAATCCTATGCTGGCCGAAAAAGTGGAAATACAGTATCTAACCGCCCGGTATGGAAAAGTAAGTATCCGTGTTTTTAATCCTTCCGGAACCTTGATAAAAGAAATACTGGAAGCTCAGGAACCCGGAACTGTTGCTCCGGCCTGGGATGGCCGTAATGCCCAGGGTGAGGTGGTGGCTTCCGGGGTTTACTTTATTATTGTTACCGGTAATAAACTGCATAAACGCTTTCGCGTGGCCGTGATTAAATGAAATTTAAACCCGCCCGAATACCGGAAGTCATATTAATTGAACCTGATTTGAACAAGGATTCCCGCGGATTTTTTTTAGAGAGCTATAACCGGAAAATTTTCGAGGAGAACGGCATAGCCGAGGCCTTTGTGCAGGATAATCATAGTTGTTCCGCGCGAGGGACGCTGCGCGGTCTCCATTACCAAGTTGAACCCCGGGCTCAAGGGAAACTCGTCCGGGTAATTAAGGGAGCGATTTTCGATGTAGCTGTGGATATTCGGCGGGATTCAGCAACTTTTGGGCGCTGGGTGGGTGAGACACTGGATGCCGTGCATAAGCGGATGATATATATACCGCCCGGCTTTGCCCATGGTTTTTGCGCGCTGGAAGACTCTACTGAGGTTCTTTACAAAGTAACGGATTTTTACTCGCCGGAAAACCAATATGGGATTATTTGGAATGATCCGGATATTGGAATAAAATGGCCGGATTTAGGCCGCGAATTTGTTTTGTCTGCCAAGGACCAGGTGAATCCTCGGTTAAAAGGCGGAAATTTGCAGTAATATATTATCCGTTGGTTGTAGAATATCCGGCAGTTGTAGGGTGTTTAATTAAACACTCCTGCGTCTTGTGGATGGTATATCTAAGCTTTCGGGGGATTGAAAAAACAGTATGAAATATTCACGTGCGGGAAAGTGCATGCATAATAGACTGTATTTTTTTTTAAGGGAGGATATATACTATGCCGATTTATGAGTATGAATGTGGGGCTTGCGGAGAAATTTTCGAGCGTATGCAGAGAATGTCGGATCCATCGCCTGAGAAATGTGGAAAATGCGGGGGCGGACCGATACAGCGTCTGATATCGCGCAGTGGGTTCATTTTAAAAGGTGGAGGATTCTATACTAATGAGTATCCCTCAGCCAGCCGCCAACAGGGACAGGGAGGCGAAAAAACCTGCGCCCAGAGTTCGTGCGCGACGTCCCCGGCCCCGGCCTCTTCTTCCAATGGGTGTACGGGTTGCTGCCAAACCGGGGGTCAAAAAAAGTAGAGCAGAAGCTTATTATTTGTATTCCGCAAAGGTGTATAAATTTGTTAAGTAGCCATGATTTATCTAACACCCCGACTTCGTCGGGGTGTTATTCACTGTTTTAAAACGAGGAGGTACTACAATGGAAAACTCGAAGTTGCTTGTGTTTTTTTTGTCAATGTTTTTTATAATCTTTAGTGGGTGTGCAACTTTTTCAAGACAAAATGAACCTGTTCAAAAAAGCAATCTCACAATGGGAACAGTAAAAACAGAAATTATAAAAGGTGAAACAACACAAGCAGAGATTTTAAAACTTTTTGGCGCTCCCAATATAACTACGAAAAATAGAGATGATGATGAGGTTTGGAACTATAACAAGATGTCTTATCAGTCAAAGACTGGTGCTGATGGAGGAACTTTTATACTGTGGGGTGGAAGTCGGGCTATGTCATCCACGACGACTAAATCATTTGATTTAATTATAATCTTTGGTAAAAATGATGTTGTCAAAGATTATAGTGTAATTTCAGCATCTTATTAATTGCGAGGGGGCAGATTAATGAAAGATTTTAGAAAATATTTCTGTTCAATATGTATCATCGCACTTTTTATTTTTAGTGGCTGTGCAACAACACCAACAATATCGCCAATGCAAAAAAGACAGCTAACAACAAAATTAATAGAAGGATCTTATGAAAATGTTTATAGGGCAACACTAACTGTTTTTCAAGACCAAGGCTATATAATAAAGGATACCGACATGAACTCTGGATTAATAGTTGCAACAGTGGATAGAGCAACCTCAGGTGGTTCGCAATTTGCACAAGCTCTATTTATGGGTTTCGTCGCAAATAAAGGCCTAGTAGTTGAGGTCAGTTGTATGATTAATAAAATCAATGATACAAAAACAGAAGTGAGGATAAATATTCAGGAAACCAAATATGGGCAGTCCTCATCGTGGAGTAGTTCTTCCAAACAAAACGCACGACAGATATACGACGCAGACGTTTATCAAAACTTATTTAATGAGATAACAGTAGAAGTAAAAAGGAGGGATGCTATGAATAAATAATGAAGGGCAACGGAGTCAATTTGTCAAGTTAAGCTTGATCTTCGTTATTAGCCGGCAGATTGTAACTCATATTGCAACATTATTAATCCTTAGAGAAAAGAACATTTTTCTTCTCTCAAAAGACTTTATCATAGCACTAATAGCACAAAAGCTTGTCATACCGGCGGAAGCCGGTATCCAGGATGCGCACTGCTTATTTTAGCTTTTCTGGATTCCGGCTAAAGGATTGCCGGAATGACCTAAAAACATCCTTAAATTCTGAATATTACTCAGTGCCGGTTATTAGGCAACTTACAACTTATAAACTGTTGCACTTGTGATTACAATTCACCTCTTCGTTATTAGCCCCTCTTCTATCTTCATCGCCTGATTAATTTTTTGTTTTGTCATTCCTGAATACCGACCTATTTACGCTCCGCTTGGCCCTAATATACTATCGGATACCGGAAGTCATATTAATTGAACCTGATTTGAATAAGGATTCCCGCGGATTTTTTTTAGAGGGCTATAACCGGAAGATTTTCGAGGAGAACGGCATAGCCGAGGCCTTTGTGCAGGATAATCATAGTTGTTCCGCGCGAGGGACGCTGCGCGGTCTCCATTACCAAGTTGAGCCCCGGGCTCAAGGGAAGCCGATTTATGAGTATGAATGTGGGGCTTGCGGAGAAATTTTCGAGC
>DAOVYW010000006.1 GCA_030635415.1 Candidatus Firestoneibacteriota bacterium | reverse complement strand
GCGCCTTGCCAGTCCTCGCCAGGAATATATTCATTCGCATAAACACGATAGATGCTCCCATCCGATTGCTGAAACACACAAAATGCTTTCCCGCTGTCATTTACCGCGATTTGAGGGTAAAAAGCATTATCCCCCGCACCCGCATCAATCAAGCCTGCGCCTTGCCAGCCTGCGCCAGGCACATATTCATTCGCATAAATACGGTTCTCGTACCCATCATGTTGATAAAATACGCAAAACGCTTTCCCGCTGCTATTTATCACGATTTGAGGGCTACCGGTATTCTTTCCCGCACCCGCATCAATCAAAACCGCGCCTTGCCAGTCCTCGCCAGGAATATATTCATTCGCATAAACACGATAGTTGCTCCCATCATTTTGACGAAACACGCAAAACGCTTTCCCGCTATCATTTATCGCAATTTGAGGGTCATAGGCAGTCTGCCCCGCACCTGCATCAATCAAGCCCGCGCCTTGCCAGTCCTCGCCAGGAATATATTCATTCGCATAAACACGGGTGTTGCTTCCATCCGATTGCTGAAACACGCAAAACGCTTTTCCACTATCATTTATCGCGATTTGAGGGCTTTCAGCATTTTGCCCCGAGCCCGCATCAATCAAGTCCGCGCCTTGCCAAAAAGCAGCCGGAAATTTGAAGCGCCCGGTGGCAGGATCAATCGCCACACTTCCCTGAGCTGGAAAGGCAGGATTGGTCCAGTTCGTTCCTGACAAATCGGCTCCCTGGACGCCCAACCCCAGCGCAATAATATGATCAACACTGTTGTTAAATATTTGCATGGCAGTTCCATAGGCGCCTGGGACTCCAGGTATGGTTAAAGGCGTTTCGTCAGGCCGGATCATCTGGTAATTCATATTACCCGCATCGAAATGAAAAGTAGTCTCATTGCCGTCATCCCCATCCCCTGCGTTGCCTCCCACAACTTGTGCTGCCAGAGCTACTCCACTGGCAGATACAATGCCCAACCCACAACTCATGATTAATACTTGCAAGGCTCTCATTTTGATCCTCCTACAAATTTAGTGCTGCCTCAGATAGGCCAGGCAAACTTGTAAATGGCAAAAGAATATATATGTGCTTCACGGATTATTTTATCGTATTTTTTTAATTGACGGCTCATCGCTCTTAAAACTTAAGCTGCTCAGGCAAAAGATCATCCTGGTGTCAATCCAGGAGTTTTTCGCAGCCAGCTGCAACTTCAGATTAAAAACGCCCTTCTCATAGCTTAAATCCATTTATCTTTGATAAAAAAAAATATGCTCAATATTATCATCACTGTGGCGATCCACTTAGCTGGAAGTATCCTGTTATGAGCATTGTAGTTTCTTGCGAAGATAATCAGGGAAGAATAGATTATCAAGATCATTTTGATTTTTCGAAAACAGATGATGGATACAAATTACTTAGCTTAAGTTTAAAAAGTACCGTACTAACCTATTGAATAAAGGGGACGGTATGGATCATCCCAGTTTGACAGACACCTAAAAAAGCGGACAATGTCCAAGGAGGTGTCCGATGAAGAAAAGAGGAAGATATCCAAAGGAATTCTAGGTTGAAGCAGTAAGGCTGTTGAACGAGGGAATAAAACGTGGTTCAGAAATAGCAATGGAATTAGGAATTAAGAGGACATTACTTTATCGATGGAAAGATCAGTTAGAAAGTAAGGGAGATAAAGCCCATCTTCAAGGTGTGGAAAAACGATTCCATAACCGCATTGTCATAACAATTGCCCTGGCGATCAATTCAGGGCCTTGAGGAAGTCCTAATGATGTAAAAGTGCTCAGTTTACAAATAAAATTTACACGCTACCGGATCCACTTTGCGAGAGGTGCAGGGATCTTCTTGCGGTGTTCCTTGGCGAGCGTGAGCATCTCGCGTAGAAGCGGGCGCGAGCCCTTCCCCCGTTTCATGACTGCACCATGAGAGGCCAGCAACTCGGCAAGGCGGTTGACGCTCCACTGGTGCCATTCAGGGAACTGTGTACCCCCAGCCTCCAGGTCCTCTTCGCGAAAGGCGACTTTTGATGGTTTGTACAGCGACATATATTTTCGGAAAATGAAAACAAAGTTTGTTATATAGTTGAAAATAATCCGTCGCACCAAAGAAACCGCAAAGGGCGTTCGTCACCCCGGTATGCTTTTCGCCGGGGTGACGAACAATACCAAAAATCCACTAATTGCTCAAACTCCTAATGCCCTTCCTTAACCATCAGCTTGGTTACCCGCCGCGAAAAGCCGGCCGGATCCTTAATTTTATACCCGGCTGTCAGTAAGGTCTGGTCATACAGCAAATCAATATAATCCGACAACTCCGGAGAATCTTTATCTGCCCGGAAAAGGGAGTTCATTTTTTCTATCAGGGCATGCTTGGCATTGATCTCCAGGATGTTTTTTTGCGGCGGCATTTCCTGACCGGCGGCTTTAAATAACTCCTGCATATGCTTGCTCATCCCCATCTCATCCAGCACCAGGCAGGCCGGACTGTCCGTCAAGCGTTGTGAAAAACGCACTTCCTTGATTTCCGATGCCAGTTTGGTTTTCATTAATTCCACCAGATCATGGTACTCGACTTTTTTCTCCCGGTTTTCTTCCTCCAGCTTCTGCTTCTCGCTTTCATCCAGGTCCAGTTCCCCTTTGCCCACGGATTTAAGCGGCTTTTGCTTATACTCCACAAGCGACTGGACTATCCATTCATCGATGGTCTCGGTCATGATCAGGACTTCAATGTTTTTGCTCTTAAAAACCTCTAAATGCGGGGAGGCCAAAGCGGCATGACGGTCTTCCGCTAAAATGTAATAAATGCTTTTTTGGGTTTCGGGCATATCCTGAAGGTAGGCGTCCAGCGAGCGGTTGTTTTCCTTCTCCGCTTTCGTGGATTCGAATAACAGCAGTTCCGCGATCGCGTCTTTATTTCCCGGATCAAAGTGAAGGCCTTCCTTTAAAACCTGTCCAAAAGCTTTATAAAATGTGAGGTATTTATCATACTCCTGTACGCGCATGGTCTGGAGCGTTCCCAGGATTTTTTTAACCAAATTCTTGCGGATTTTTTCCAGATTGGCATCCTGTTGTAAAATCTCGCGCGAGACGTTAAGCGGCAGATCACTGGCATCCACCACGCCTTTTACAAAACGCAAATAATTCGGCAGGAGCGTTTTGGCGTCATTCATTATAAAAACACGGTTAATATACAAATGAATGCCTTTGTCCGCATCACGCATAAACAGGTCAAAAGGCGCCTGCTTGGGAATATATAGCAGCGCTTTAAACTCAATCGTGCCTTCGGCTTGATAGTGAATGGTCTCCAGCGGGTCATTAAAGTCATGCGCAATATGCCGGTAGAACTCGATATATTCCTCCGGTTTGATCTGGTTCTTTGCTTTGGCCCATAGAGCCTTCCGGGAGTTTAGTGTTTCCTCCACGATTTTCTTTTCCGGCTCGGGTGTTTCGCCGGCTTTATCCTCCGGCTTTTGCGGCGGCGCTTCTCTTTCCACATCCATCACTATGGGAAATTCTATAAAATCCGAATATTTTTTCACCACTCCGCGGATTTCATACTCCTGCAAATAATCATGGCTCTCTTTTTTTAAATGTAAAATAATATCGGTTCCCCGTCCGGTTTTTTCGGTTTCTTCCAGATGGAATCCACCGGGTCCGTCGGCCGACCATTTATGCGCTTTTCCCTTAGATGTCCGCGTGACTACTTCAACCTTATCGGCCACCATGAAGGAGGAATAAAACCCCACCCCAAACCGGCCGATCATATTAACATCCCCTTTATTTTCCTTTATAGTGTTAAGAAATTCCCGGGTTCCGGACTTGGCAATGGTCCCTAGATTTTGAATTATTTCGTCGTGGGTCATACCAATACCATTGTCAGAGATGGTAAGGGTATTCGCCTTCTCATCCGGGATTATTTTTATTTTCCAATGGGTATCGTTCTCCGCCATATCCGGTTGCGTCAGAGATTGATAGCGGATATGGTCAATCGCGTCCGAAGCATTGGATATTAACTCACGCATAAAAATATCCTTATGGGAATAGAGTGAATTAATCACCAAGTCCAATAATTGATGGACCTCGGTTTTAAATTCGTAATTTTCCTGGACCGGCGTTGACTGATTTGTCATGCAGGCACCTCCTATATTTGATGTGTAAAAGTATGAAATATTAGCAAACTCGTATTCACCTGTCAAGTTTACCGACACCCGTGGTCTTATATATGTTACTCTTTCCCCCGAGCCGGTTGGACTTTAGTCGTTCTTCCTCTTTTGGCCTGTCCTGGATGGTTTTGTCCAGGGAAAGGGGCAGGGGATTTAATCAATAAAACGCCTGCTTTCATATGCAAAATCCTCCTCATTCCCCCTTTTCCGAGACTCTCCAAACGCCCTTTTAAATTAAGCGTTTTTGTGGAGATTCCTCACTTCGTTCGTCCCGGATTCCCACGGTTGAGGCAATCCCTTCATTGTTAAGGATATCCGCTGCCGCTGCAAATCCACTTCCAATATTTTTACTTTTACCGGTTGTTGTACTTTCACATAATCTTTCGGATCTTTAATAAAGCTATCACACATTTTGCTGATATGAACCAGCCCATCCTGATGGACGCCAATATCTACAAATGCGCCAAAATTCGCTACATTGGTGATCAATCCCGGTAATACCATCCCTGGTTTTAAATCTGCCGGCGTATGGATACCCTCAGCAAATGAAAAAATCTCGAATTTTTTCCGTGGATCCCGACCAGGCTTTTCCAATTCCGCCATAATATCATTTAATGTCGGCAATCCGACTTCTCCTGAAACATATTGCGGTAAATCAATTTTTGCTCTCAATTCCTTTTGGGAAATTAAATCCTCAACCTCACAGCCCAGATCAGCTGCCATTTTTGCTACCAGTTTATACCGTTCAGGATGAACAGCTGTGCTATCCAAGGGATTGCCGGCATTGGTTATTCTTAAAAATCCGGCAGCTTGTTCAAAAGCCTTATCACCCAGCATGGGAATTTTTTCAAATTCTTTTCGGGATGTAAATTCACCATGATTATTTCGATAGTCTACCAAATTGATTGCCAACCGCGGTCCTAATCCGGAAATATAGGTCAAGACTTGTTTGCTGGCAGTATTCGCGTCAACGCCAACTGCATTAACACAGCTGAGCACCACATCATCCAGGCTTTGTTTTAATTCTTTTTGATTAACATCATGCTGGTATTGACCAACACCTATTGATTTGGGATCAATTTTTACCAATTCTGCCAAAGGATCAATCAACCGTCTTCCAATCGAAACCGAGCCTCTAACCGTAACATCCTGATCCGGCATCTCTTCTCTGGCAACTTCCGAAGCCGAATAAACCGAAGCACCACTTTCGTTAACCATTAGAATCGGCAGGGGCAATCCCAGCGCTCTTAAAAAAGCCTCGGTTTCGCGGCTAGCAGTACCATTACCCACGGCAATGGCCTCAATTTCATATTTTTCACATAATGCTTTAATGACCCGGCCGGCTTCCAACTGGCTCTCACTGCCAGTGGCAGGAAAAATGGTACAGTTGTATAAAAGTTTTCCTTGAGCATCAAGACAAACCACTTTACCGCCGGTTCTAAAACCCGGATCAATGGCCAATACGCGTTTCTGACCTAATGGCGCTGCTAATAATAATTCTCTTAGATTTCCAGAAAACACATTTATTGCCTGCGCATCTGCCATTTTTTTATATTCAACCATGGTCTCAATTTGCAAAGATATATTAAGTAAGCGTTGATAGCCATCAAACAATGCTTTATCCATCTGTTCGCCACTGACACTATGGTGATTTTTAAGATATTTATCACGAATAATAGCCAGCGCTGCTTCTTCAACCCCCGTTATTTTCACCCCCAAAAATCCTTCATCCCGGCCTCTGCGAATAGCCAGTAATCGATGCGATGGCATTTTGGCTAATAATTCTTCCCACTCGTAATAATCTTTGTACTTGATACCGTCTGCTTCTTTTCCTTTGATCACATGCGCTTTAATCTTTCCGGCCTTAATAAATAATTCTCTAAGTTGACCTCTGATTTCGGCATCTTCATTGATGCGCTCCGCAATAATATCCCTGGCTCCGGCCAAGGCATCTGCCGGTGTCTTAACACCTTTTTCTTCATCCACATGGGTTTTTGCCAATGCATAGATATCCCGGTCATCCTGTTTCAAAATGATTTCCGCCAAAGGTCCCAGACATTTTTCCTTGGCAACACTGGCTCTGGTTTTCCGTTTTGGCTTATACGGCAAATAAAGATCTTCCAAGGCTGCCAAGGTCACTGCCGCTTTAATCTTGGTTTCCAGTTCCGGAGTGTTTTTTTTCTGATCAGTAATGGATTTGAGAATGGCTTCCCGCCGTTTTTCTAATTCAACCAATTGACTAAAGCGGTCACGAATGGCGGTAATAGCTACTTCATCCAGATCATTGGTTGCTTCTTTTCTATAGCGGGCTATAAATGGAACAGTTGCGCCTTCATTTAACAGCCTTAAGGCAGCCCGTATTTGCTGCGAACTAATTTGCAATTCTTCGCGGATTTGTTCAATTAACTGTTGCTTCACGAATACCTCGCGTTATTTTAATTATGGCCGAGACATACAACGTAAGCGTCTCAGCTTTTATTTTTGTAATTTGATAGGGCCGAAAAGATAGCCTGTTTGATAAATTTTGTCAAGTGGGGATTAAATCTCCAAAAATTGCTCCCAATGCCATCCCTGATCATTCTCTCGTTTGTTGTTAAATTAATTACTACCCTGCCTGGCACTGGCAGCTTCTTTGATCTTTTTCTTGAACTAATAAACGAACCCCTCCCCAGGATTTCACTTACTGATTCTGCTGCAAAACCCTTTTTGCTGTCTTTGCGAGGAGCGGCTGCGACGAAGCAATCTCGATTTTATAAGGATAAAATAAGATTGCCACGCTCCTTACAGTCGCTCGCAATGACATCTTAGGGGGGTTTTGCAGCAGAATCTATAGTTATATTAGTCCCATGTTTGCTTATATTGGAAAAGGCTTCTGGCCTTACTGTAGGGGGTGGACTTCCATGTCCGCCCGGTCATAATCTTGGCCCCACTGTCGCGAATTCACGGCGGGCTTGGAAGCCGGCCCCGGCATATAAATAAGCATAACGGCCAGGGTGCAGCGCTTATACTCTGCTTTACCATGACCAGCAGCTAATATAATACATTTTTTTACATTTCTTCCTCTTGACAGCCGGGTTTTCAGGGTGTATATTCACCACAACATATAGTAGTGATAAATACGAGCAAATACCAGGGAGATGATAAAGTGTATTTTAAGCGTCTAGAAATTCAGGGATTTAAATCATTTGTTGACTACACCTCTCTTGACTTTGAATCAGGCATCACCGCGATTGTCGGACCTAATGGCTGCGGAAAATCCAATATTGTAGATGCTCTTCGCTGGGTCTTGGGCGAGCAGAGCGCCAAGGCCTTGCGGGGAAACCGTATGGAAGACGTCATATTTAACGGCACGGAGAGTCGCAAAGCCGTGGGCATGGCGGAAGTTTCCTTAACCATCGATAATTATGACCGGCAGCTTTCCACGGAACATGAGGAGATTACCATCACCCGGAGGACCTACCGTTCCGGAGAGAGCGAGTATCTGCTTAACAAGACAGTTTGCCGGATGCGGGATATTCAAGATCTTTTTCTGGATACCGGAATCGGCAGAAATGCCTATTCTATTCTGGAACAAGGTAAGATAGATTTAGTGGTTTCTTCACGTCCGGCTGACCGTCGCTATGTATTTGAAGAGGCGGCTGGTATTTCAAAATATAAGGCCAGAAAAGAAGAATCCTTGAGAAAACTGGAGGCGGCGGACCAGAATTTTCTGCGGGTGAATGACATTGCGGTCGAGGTTAAACGCCAAATCGGATCGCTGGAACGTCAAGCCCAGAAAGCGCGGCGGTATCAGGATTTGAAACAGGAATTAACCACGCTGGAGGTTTCCCAGGGACGCCGTGAATTGCGCGGTAAGCGCCGCAGTCTGAGAAAGCTGGAACGTATCTGGGAGGAGCAGCGGTTAAGCATCGAGGAATCGCAAAATCAGATGAAGGCAATGGAAGATAAATTGACGTTGCTGGAAAATGAAGTGATGGAGAATGAGTCGGCCTTATCCCGGATGCAGGAATTCCTGCATCAGACGCTGGAAGAGATCATAAAGACGGAGGAGTTTATCACATCCTCTGAACTGCGGCATCAGGATTTGATCCTGGGACTTCAACGCCTGGAAGCCGAGGTTGAGGAGTTGCGCGCTAAGGAAGAACAATTAAATACCCAGAGCCGGCACGCCCTGGAAATGCGGGGGCAGAAAGAGCAGGCGCTGGCTGACGCGAAAATGGAAATGACGGCGGAAGAAGAACGGTTGAATAATCTGGGACAGGAGTTGAAGGAAAAGGCGATGCGTGTTCAGGAACAACAAAGTCGTCTGCTGGAAATTGTGGATCAAATGTCCGGATTCCGGGGAACCCTGAAAAACCTTGAGATTCGACGCACCGAGCATGAGCGGCAAATCGGAAACCTGGAAGAGCGGCTGTCAATATTAAACGGGCAGAAACAGGAAACGCTTAAAGGGAAAAACTCACTCGCAGAGGATTTGCGAAATTCGCGGCAAGAGATGGAGACGCTCCGGGCCCAGCAGGATATTCTGGCCCAGGAGAAAGAGAAACTGGAACATACACTGGGAACTCTGAATGCCATGCTGGATAACTTCAACCGAACCATTACCCAGCTTAAATCGCGGCTTACCTGGATAGAGGAGTTGAAAAACGGTTTGGACGGCTATGAACTGGGCGCCAAGACAATTCTTATGGAGCATAACACCAACCCGGAACGGTTTCCGGGTTTGCTGGGACCAGTAGTTAATTTTATACGAACCGAGCAAAAATATGAGTTTGCCTTTGAAGTTCTACTGGGACACAAACTACAACATATTATAGTTGAAACCGAGGAACAGGCCCGGACGGCAATGGATTATCTGGCAGAAGGAAATCGGGGCCGCGCGACTTTCATTCCCCTGGAACATTGCCGGAAGATTAATGAAGGTTACCGATTATCCGGGGAGGATCAGCCGGGAATAAACCTGCCGGGAATTCTGGGCCGGGCCGAAGATTTGGCCAGGATTGATGAACGTTTTCGAGGTCTTTTTCAAATTATTTTAAAGGATGTTTTTATTGTAGCTGATGCCGCGGCGGCCCGGCAGGTTCGGGAAGCCGGAATCCAGGGTACTTTAGTTACTTTAAACGGAGAATTGGATACCCCGGAGCGCTGGCTTACGGGTGGAAGTCCGGATATTATGGAACGCGGCCTGCTGGGACGTGAACGCGAGATAGAGGAACTTAAAGCCGAATTATCGGTGTTGGAAAGAAATTTATCAGATGCTCTGCGTGAGTCGGAAAGCACTAAAAATCATCTGGAAGAAACCGCCGGCAGCCTGGAGGTTAATACCTCGGAATTACATGAACTGGAAGTACGCACCGCCGGGATGGAAAAATCTCTGGAAGGCGTAACCATGCAGATGGAGGGAATTGACCGGCAGGATGATTCTCTGCAAACGGAAAAAGAGCAGGCCGTGCAGGTTCTGAATCAAGCCGTGCATGATCATGAACTTATCACCCAAAAACTGCTGGAGGCGGAGCTTATTGACCGCCAAATCCAACAGGAACTTTCGGAGCACCAGGTGGAAATCGAGGAGCGGCGGCGGGAATATGATAAGCGGTCATTACGCGCCGGCGAGCTAAGAGTGATGGCTACGGCTTTGGAGCAGCAACTGAGCGGTCTGAATGCGGATGTTGAGCGCGTGGCCGGAGAGTTGGCCGAGGTACTTGGCCGGAAGCAGGATAAGGATAGTAACATCGGCATTGACCGGAAGCGGCTGGCAGACTTGACGGATGAGGCAAGCCATAAACAAGAACTACGTTTGCGGATTTTGGAGGATAAACTGACTCAGGAACGGAATTTGGAAGAGCTCCGGCAGGTCCGCGCGGTTTTGGCCGGCCGGAAGGAGGAAGAGGAAAAAGAAGTAAAGCATCACCGGGGGTTACGGGAAAAAAACCAACAAGATATGCACAAACTAGAACTGGAGAAAACCCAGTTGGAGATGAATTTGAAATCCCTGGAAAATTATTTGCAGGAGGAATACAAATTAAATTTAGCGCTGGAAGAGGAAGGCGAGATGGAAGAAGGTCAGGCTGCGCTTCCGGCTGAGCCGGAAGAGAACAAGCTTCGCGTCCAGGAGTTGAAATCAAAACTAGGGGCCATGGGATCTGTAAACCTGGTAGCCATGGAAGAATATGACGATCTGCAGCAACGATATGAATTTCTTTCCAAGCAGCTTGCGGATATTAAAGCGGCTCGGGAAAACCTGCAACGTTTGATTACCCGGATCAACCAGGAGAGCCGGGTTAGGTTTGCGGAAACATTCTCGCAAGTCCAGACGCAATTCCGGGAGGTTTTTCGTCGGCTTTTTAATGGCGGAGATGCGGACTTGGTTTTAATGGATGAGACCAATTTATTGGAAACCGGTATAGAGATAGTGGCACGTCCGCCGGGCAAGCATCTCCAGAATATTTCGCTGCTTTCCGGAGGAGAAAAAGCCTTGACGGCGATTGCTTTGTTATTTGCTGTTTTCTTGGTGAAACCAAGTCCTTTTTGTGTTTTCGACGAGATGGACGCGCCGCTGGATGATAATAATACTGTTCGGTTTTGCCGTATTCTCCAGGAATTTGCCGAGAAATCACAATTTATTATTATTACGCATAATAAGCTTACTATGGAGAAAGCCGGAATTTTATACGGAATTACCATGCCGGAGGCGGGAATTTCCCGGATTATTTCGGTCAAATTCAAAGAGGAAGAGAAATCCAAGCCGGTGAAAAAGGTTCCGCCTGTGGCGGAACAAGCGGTACTCAATTAGTTTCCGGTGCGGAAAGAGAGTTTTAGGCAGGACGGACAGGAATCAAAAAAAGCATTGTTATTATTGAAGCAAACATAATTCGTAGACCCCGGCTTTCGAGGCTGTGGCATAATTGTATTTTAGAGGCATTTGTGTTACTTTGTCATTCCGAACGAAGTGAGGAATCTCCACGAAAACGCTTAATTTAAAAGGGCGTTTGGAGATTTCTCGGCCTGTCCTGGATGATTTAGTCCAGGCTTCACCTCGAAATGACAAATTTCGTGAAATTGCTCAAAAACAGAGTTATGACACAGCCTCTTTCGCCGGGGTGACAAGCTTAACTTGTTTTTCCGCAACAGATATAGAAAAATATTATTTCTTCGTGCTTTGGGTTTAAATTCCGGAACGGTCAAGAGTAGGGATTGACAATATAAATTAACCCGTGTAATATTTAATTAAAATAAGTATTTTTTAGTTATTGTAATATATTTTACCATAACTCCGCGGAGGCCTTTTTCATGTTCATAAAAAAACTCTCATTTTTACCGGTTTTACTAATAGTAGGTGTAATGGGGGTTTTATTCGGATGCGGGCAGCAGGCTAAGGAGAAAGAGATTAAGATTCAATTCAATGTTTCCGGAAATGCCCAAACCCAGCAAAAGGCCGCTGAACAGCAAAAAATTATTGAGGAACAACAGCAAAAACTTATGGAGTTGCAACAAGCTTTATCCCGTCTGCACTCGCGGGGCGGGGTACGCTCCAAACGCAAAGTTGATAAAATCAAGCAAGAGATAGCGGCAGTTAAGAAAAAGATCCAATCCGTACCAATGGCCGTGCCTCCGAAACCTAGGGTCCCGATGACAGAGACGCTGGCGGCTGAGGAGAAACCGGTAATATCATCGGCCCAGGCTACCGGTTGGGCCATGTTCCGGATGAATATTAAAAACCGTCCGGCCTCCGGGCAGCCGATTACTCCACCCCTGGATTTACAATGGAAATACCGTACGGGTGCCCAGATAGACGGTTCGGCGGCTATGGTCGGAGGAGTGGTTTACATCGGGTCCAGTGATTCGAATGTTTACGCCATCAATGCCAAAGACGGCAGGCAAATATGGGAAAGGAAGACCGGCGGGCCGGTTACTTCATCACCGGCCGTAGTGAAAGGCCGGGTTTACATCGGGTCCGATGATACTTACTTATATTGTCTCCAGGCAAAAAGCGGACAAGTAGTCTGGCGCGCCTTGACCGGCGGCGCCCTGCATTTTTCTTCTCCCGCAGTGATTGGGAACATGGTTTTTATTGGGTGCATGGATGGTAATGTTTATGCTTTCAACACTGCGACCGGAACTCCGATATGGAAGCAGAAAACCGATGGTCCGGTGGCGGCTAGTCCTAAAGTAAACAACGGAGTATTGTACATTGGAACCCTGGGTAAAACTTTCTACGCCCTGGATGCCGGCAGCGGAGAGATCAAGTGGAAGTTTGCCGCCGAAAACCGTATATTTTCAACTGCGGGGCTAGACCAAGAAAGAATTTATTTCGGCTCGGACGATAAAAATGTGTACGCGCTTAACCGGTCTGATGGTGAATTGGTCTGGAAATGCCGGGTACAGGGATGGGTTTCCTCGGCCCCCTGCCTTTCCGGAAAATATCTGTTTATCGGGTCAAATGATAAGCACCTTTACGCGCTTAACAAGCAAACCGGTGGAATTATTTGGAAAGCTAAATTGAAAAACAAGATTCTCTCTTCGCCGGTTGAATTCAACGGCTTGGTTTACATTGGCGCGGGCGACACGATATACGCTTTGCGGGCTAAAAAGGGCGAGCGGAAATGGAAGTACACCACGGGCGGCATGGTTAACTCCTCTCCGATTATCTCTGATGGCATGCTGGTGGTTGGTTCTTTCGACCGGAGTATTTATGCCTTTACTTACATTACCCCGTAAAGGGCGAGAAATATTATGGCAAACAACAAACCCAAAGCTAAATTTGGATTAGTCCACAAGATTACCCTGCTGATTCTGGTTTTAATAGTTTTAATCATGGGGGTGGTTTCTTATTTTTCCATATTCCAGGAAGAACACATGAAGCATATGGAAATGGACAAGCGTATGACCGATACCGCCAACATGATAGCGGCGCTTAAATTGATCGAACCTTTGGCGGGTGAAAAAGTAGCTTGGCCGATTTTTCGTGAATTTATAAAAGTGATTCGCAACCTGGATTCCAACATACTCTATATTTCAATTCTGGCTAAAGATGGAGAAGTCAAGGTTTTTACCCTTAATCCGGCTACGGCTGCGGCTTTGGATTCTTCCCTGGAGGGAATTGAAGTTAGTCCTGAATCTTTGAACCGGCTGACCCAACATACTTTTCCACCGGGCGCAACCGCCAGAATTTCCGGCGATATTATTGTGGAAAATAAGCGGGTAGCCACAGTAAATCTGCGATTTTCATTACTGGCATTGAAACGTGAAATCATGCTGGCGAAAATCCGGAATATTCTTATGACCTTTGTCATGATGATTCTTGGGTTTGGCGGGGCGCTCTGGCTCTCAAAAACAGTGACCCGGCCGATCGGGAATTTAACCGCGGCTATGGCCCGGGTAGCCCGGGGTGACTTGGGAGTAACCGCCGAGGTGCAGAGCCGGGATGAGATAGGTTTATTGACGGAATGCTTCAATTTGATGGTCCAGGATTTAAAGGAAAAGGTCAGGATTAAAGGTGCCTTCGATGTAGTGGCGGATGAATTGAAGGATGTAGAAAAAATCAAAGAAGCTTTCCAGTTGTATATATGTAAGGAAGCGCAGGAACGTTTTGTTGATACTAACGCCCTGGTTTTGACGGGGGAAAAAGCGAAGCGGCACCGGGTCACGGTATTGTTTGCCGATTTGGGCTATTTAGTCCAGCAAACCAGCACCCAGGATGCCGCCTCTATGTCCAGGATTTTAGAGACATATTTTCGGCGTTTTATGGCTACGCTGTTTGAATATGGTGGGCAAATTTACAAATTCAGCGAAAACATTTTTATGGCGGTATTTGGAATTACCAGCCCGCATTCCGATGATGACCAACGGGCTATCCTGACCGCCGTAAATATGCAGAAATCCCTGGCCGAACTTAATAAGGAACGGATTAGGAAAAATGAGACCCCGCTCTATGTTTCACTGGGAGTGGCATCGGGGGAAGTCCAGGGATCGCTTATGACTCCCAAAGGCTTGATGCCCATGGGAGTTATAAAGGATTATCTGGATTTTACCCGCAAGATGAGCAGCCAGCCGTTTTCAGTGGTTATGGTAGCCGGAGATATTTTTCAAAGGGCATCTAATCTGGTTAGAGGAGAAAAGATTGAGGAATTGCAATTATCGGACAGCGGGGAATTGCTGGAAGTCTATCGCATTACCGGAGCTAAGTTTTAATTTCTACAACTTGGAACAATTGTAATATATTAGCAGATCGGCTATAACATATATTTTCTGGATTCCGGCTAGAATCATGCCGGAATGACGGCTAAGGCGTCACCCCGGCGGAAGCCGGGGTCGGCTAATATAATACGATCAATTTCCCCGCGCTGCAGTGCGGGGAAACTTAATCAGGAGCGCAGCCAAGTGAGCGAACAAAATTATTATGAAATATTAGAGGTTTATCCTGCGGCCGGTAGGGAGGAGATTGAAACCGCCTATCGCATGTTGTTATATAAATACCATCCGGATCATAATTCGGAGCGGGAAGAGTGGTCGCATGTGATGACCTCTAAAGTGGTTGAGGCTTTTCAATGCTTAGCTGATCCCAAGCAGCGAAAATTATATAACTTTCAAATTTATTGCCCGGTAAAGAAGCAAGCCGAGAAACGCAAGTTTCTGTTTTTTCAGAGAAAACAGAAAGTGCAGTGGCAGGCTGCGCTGATGCACTTTAATGCTGGGGTAGTGCTTTTTACCCGGCAAAAATCCAAGGCAGTCTCGAAATTCAAGGAGGCGGTTCACTTGTGGCCGAAATTTCCCGAAGCGCTTTTTAACCTGGGATTATGCCTGGTAGAACTTAAGAAGTTTGAAGAGGCGCGGTCTTTTTTCAACCGGGGAAAGAGATTAAACCCCAAAGGCCGGGAAACCTACCGCGCTCTGCGCCGTCTGGATGAATTAATTAAATAATTCCGGTGGCAGAAAGACTGATTTAATTCTTTGTGGTTTCGTCATTTATAGACCCTGGCTTTTGCCGGGTTGACGAGCTTAACTTGCTTTTCCGTAACCGGAACTAATTAGTAAAACATGAAAGGTTATTGGCTATGTCAAAAATCATCGGTATTGACCTCGGGACTACCAATTCCTGCGCGGCGATAATGCAGGACGGAGAAATAGTAATTGTTCCCAACGCGGAAGGAATGCGAACCACGCCCTCGGTGGTCAGTTTTATGAAGAACGGTGAAATATTAGTGGGCGAACCAGCCAAGCGGCAAGAAGTAATCAACCCTGAGACCACGGTATTCTCGATAAAAAGATTTATGGGAAGAAAACTGGATGATCCTTCTTTGAGGAATGACAGGGAATTAGTTCCCTATGGCCTGGTTTCGGCGCTGAATGGAGATCTGTGCGTAAAGATCCACGACCGGGATTATTCCCCTCCCGAGATATCGGCCTTAATTTTAGGTAAGATTAAACGGGATGCCGAAATTTATCTGGGTGAGAAGATTGAAAAAGCGGTTATTACCTGCCCGGCATATTTTAATGACAGTCAGCGCCAGGCGACCAAGGATGCCGGGAAAATCGCCGGGCTGGATGTTTTACGTATTATTAATGAACCTACCGCCGCATCGTTGGCGTCGGGTTTTGACCGCAAAACCCGGCGAAAAATCGTCATTTATGACCTGGGGGGCGGAACTTTTGATATCAGTATTCTGGAACTGGGCAATGGGGTTTTTGAAGTAAAGGCTACTTCCGGCGATACGCATCTGGGAGGCGATGATTTTGACCAGAGGATAATCGCATGGCTGATAAACGATTTTATAGCCAAAGAAAAAATTAATCTTCGGGAGGATCGCATTGCGCTGCAACGGTTAAAAGAAGTGGCGGAAAAAGCTAAATGTGAGCTTTCGGAAAAAACTGCGACGGAAATAGCCCTGCCTTTTATCGCCTCCGATATTTCAGGTCCCAAGCATTTATCCGCTAATCTGTCACGTTCTAAAATAGAGGATTTGACCAAGGATCTGATACAGAATTCACTTAAGCCCTGTGAAATCGCCTTGGAGGACTCCGGTTTACGTCCCAATAATATTGATGAAATTGTGTTGGTTGGCGGAATGACGCGCATGCCTAAAGTGCGGGAAGTAGTCCGCCGGCTATTTGGCAAGGAGCCTTATCCGGGCGTGAATCCGGATGAGACTGTGGCCGCCGGGGCGGCTATTCAGGCCTCGGTTTTGAAGGGGAATATCCGGGATATTTTACTTTTAGATGTCACTCCTTTCTCCTTGGGCATACGCACTGAGGGCGGGATGATGTCCAAAATTATTCAGAAGAACTCTACTATTCCGGTCCGCAAGAAAGAAATATTCTCTACTGCTAAGGATAATCAGACCTTTGTAAGGATTCAGGTGTACCAGGGGGAGAAACCCATGGCCGCGGATAACAAATTAATCGGGACTTTTGATCTGGTGGGTATTCCTCCTGCGCCCCGGGAAACACCCCAGATTGAAGTATGCTTTGATGTGGACGCCAATGGAATCGTCCGCGTTTCGGCCACTGATTTAGAAACCGGAAAAGAGCAGGCTATTAAGATTACCCCCAATTCCGGGCTCTCCGAATCTGATATTACTGAATATGCCAAGGAGCAGTCGGAAGT
The DNA here is from genome assembly GCA_030635415.1 of Candidatus Firestoneibacteriota bacterium. GTDB lineage: Bacteria > Oederibacteriota > JAAXVQ01 > JAAXVQ01 > JAUVAV01 > JAUVAV01. The sequence continues at coordinate 4,324 of DAOVYW010000006.1, read as the reverse complement.
CAAGATGCCGGCCCGGCATGATCACTCCCAGCACCGCGATTTTGCGCGTGGCAAACATGATGAATATCAAGAAATAGAGTCCGGCCAGATGGAGGACGAAGGGGAAATGAAAAAAACCGATAAGAAAAAAGGATTGTTTGGACTTTTTGGAGGATAAGCGGTTTCATGGTACCCGGTATAATGATGGTATTATTGTAGGGGCGTTTAATTAAACGCCCCTACACCAGTGGGTGGTATACCTCAGCTTTGAGGGGTTGAAAGAACAGCAGGAATTATTAACGTGCGCCAAAACACATGACTGGCATATTACATTTAATACCATAATTCAGGAGGGTTTGGCATGGCAACTGCTAAAGGCCATCGGATTGGAGAAATGCTGCTGGATGAGGAGATCATTACACAGGAGCAGCTCCAGGAATGCCTGCGGGAACAAAAAACCACAGGTGAAAAAGTCGGACAGGTTTTGGTGAGGAAAGGTTATGTTTCTTTGGAAGTTCTCATGGCTTTTCTCGGAACTCAGATGAATGTGCCGTATTTGCCGTTGGCAGGAGTGTCCAAGCCCGCGGCTGCTCTTATGAAGCTGCTTCCGGAACAGCTTATGCGGTCTCAACAGGTTATACCCGTGGACAAAAAAGGCAATACCATTATGTTGGCCATGGCGGATCCGACCAATGTTTTTGTGACGGACGATATCAAACTGGCCACGCGGTGTGATCTGGAACTGCGGTTATCATCGGAAAGTGAAATCAAGGCGGCACTGGATGAAAATTTTGGATTTCAGGAAGAGGATACCGGAGAGTTGGTAAAGTCTTCCGGGATTGACGAAGACTTTGGCGCGGCTCCTGACTTAAGCATGCCCGCTAAACCAATGGTGGGAGCTGGAATGGCCAGGCCCGCTGCGGCCAGGCCCGCTGCGGCCAGGCCCGCTGCGGCCAGGCCCACTGCGGCCAGGCCCACTGCGGCCGCGCCCAAAGCCGTTGTGCCGGAGCCGGAACCAATTACGCCTCCGCTGACGGCCCAGGTGATGGGCGGGGACACGCCGGTTATTAATTTTCTTACGAATATCCTGGTAGAAGCCAACAAGGCCGGCGCCACGGATATCCACTTTGAACCTTATGAAAAAAGTTTTCGCATTCGCTGGCGGATTGACGGTGTTCTCCGGGAAGTACAATCACCGCCCCGTTCACTGGCCAATGCCTTGGCGACCAAGCTGAGAACCATGGCGGAAATGGACACCCAGGGGAAGGGAATCGCCCAATATGGAAGGTTGAAGTTGAAGATTCCCGGTAAGGATGTTTCCATATCCATTTTAATCTTGCCCACAATGTGGGGAGAAAAAATAGTTATGCATATGTTGAACTTGGAAAACGTTATTTTAAATATCGAGAAACTGGGGATGGAACCGTCCCAGCTTGAACTCTATCGTCGAGTACTGCAACAGCCCTATGGTTTGGTTCTGATTACAGGTCCTAAAGCCAGCGGGAAAACTACTACCGCGTATGCTACGCTTAATTCGATAAACCTACCGACTAAAAATGTTTCCTCCGTGGATGAACTGGTGGATTATTCCCTGCCGGGAATTAATCAGGTAGTAGTGAATGAAAAACGCGGTATGACCTATGCCAACGGCGTGCGGGCCATGCTGGAACAGGATTCAGATATCATGCTGGTAGGGGAAATGCAGGATGCGGAAACATCGCGCATGATTCTGGATGCCGTGCCTACCGGACATCTGATTATTTCCACCCTCCATGCGAGTAATCCGGTGACCGCTTTACAGTATTTAATGAATATGGATATTGAGCCCTATTTATTGAGTTCGGCCCTGACTGCGATTGTCAATCAAAAACTGGTAAGGGTGATCTGCCCCAAATGTAAAGAAATTCATGAAGCCTCTGCGGAGATTACTAAGTTTCTGGGAATAGGCGGCAGTAAGAAAACGGTTTTATACCGAGGCCGGGGTTGCACGCAATGCTCCCAGACCGGGTTTCGGGGCCGGCAGGCGGTTTTTGAAATAATTCTCCTGACAGAGAGTGTCAGGGAGGCAATTATTAATCGTCAGTCCGCGGCGGTTGTCAAGAAAGCCATAGAAAATATACCGGGTTATACTTCCTTGCGGAGGTTGGTAGCCCAAAGAGTAATCAACGGAGTGACGTCTTATGAGGAATTTTTAAGAGTCGCCGGTTAACCGGGCGCCGGAACCTCCATCAGGGAAGGCAATAGGTATTCCTCCATCCTTCAATTTGAATTCAAAATATCTTAACCTTTGGTTAGAGCACAGCCGGCCCCTACGGTTGCACGGTACACAGCATAATGATAGTATTTATTGTAGGGGTGTTTAATTAAACGCCCCCCGTGGGTGGCATAGTAGCGCGGCATCCCGGAAAGGAAAAGCATTGTCAAAAAAATGGTTGTGGCCTCCGGCCCTGACAACCGATAAGGTTGAGAAATTATCCTCGCAACTGCGCATACTTCCGCTTACCGCCTCGATAATAATTCGGCGGGGGTTGGACGAGATTTCAGCCCCCGGTTTTTTGTATCCCGCGAAAACGCGTTTTAAAGATTTTAAGGATTTGCCGGGAACCGTAGACGCTGGCCGCCTGCTGGCGGAAGCTATTCGGCGGGAAGAATTGATTGTGATTTTCGGGGATTATGATGTTGATGGAATTACGGCGGCCGCTTTATTGGCGGAATTTATAAATCTTCGCCATGGCCGGTATGAAATCCGTTTGCCTAACCGTATGACCGATGGTTACGGGTTGAACCAAAAGGCCGTACAGTCGGCGGTCGCAATGGGAGCGGGTCTGCTGGTTACCGTGGATTGCGGGATTACGGCAATTCCGGAGATCGAACTGGCCAGGAATTCCGGCCTTAAAGTTTTACTAACAGACCATCATCAACCTGCGGAGACATTGCCCGCGGCGGATGTAATAGTTAATCCGCAAGTTACCGGGCCGGAGGAGTTTCAGGTTTTGGCCGGAGTTGGAGTGGCTTTCCAGGTGGTCCGGGCTGCGGCGGATGCGTTGGGAGAGAAAAATCCCGAAGAATTACGCCGGCATCTGGACCTGGTGGCGTTAGGGACAGTGGCAGATGTGGTGCCCCTGTTTGGAGAAAACCGTTTATTGACCCGGGCCGGACTGGCCATGATTAATCGCGGTCGACGGATGGGATTAAGCGCTTTAATCTCGGCGGCCGGCCTGAGCCAGAGGCCCATAAATTCAACTGATGTAGCTTTTCGCCTGGCGCCCCGGCTTAATGCCGCCGGCCGTATGGGGACGCCCCGGCACAGCCTGGAACTGCTTTTAACCGGAGATATGCAGGAAGCCGAACAACTCGCCAATGGGCTGGATAGTGAAAATATCCGGCGCCAAAATCTCGAACAAAAAATCAGAACCGAAGTTGAGGACCAGCTGCAAAAAGAGGATCAGGAATCACCGGCGATTGTGGCGGCAGGGCCGGCCTGGCCTCTGGGAGTGTTGGGTCTGGTGGCTTCCAGAATATGTGAAAAATATCACCGGCCTTGTTTTATACTTTCGGAAAGCGAGGGGAAGGTGAAAGGCTCGGGAAGAAGTATTGCCGGGTTTTCTTTACATGCCGCTTTAAGCCGTATGTCCGGCCTGCTGGAAAAGTGGGGAGGACATGCTATGGCGGCCGGTGTCACTTTGCCGGCCGATAACCTGGAGAAATTTAAAAGCGGGTTGCAGCAACAGGCCGGTTTGGAGTTGTTGCCGGAACAACTGGAATCCGTCATCAATATCGATGCCCAGACTGACCTGGAAGGTGTCTCGTTACGTTTGGTCCAGGAATTAAAAAGTCTGGAACCTTACGGCTGCGGGAATTCCAGACCGGTTCTGGCCATAAACCGGCTTCGTCTTAGCGCGCCTCCCCGGGTGGTTAAGGAAAAGCATCTAAAACTCCGGTTGATTGATGAAAGAAAACGCGGCCGCATTGAAGCCATAGGCTTCGGTCTGGGTGTGAGGGCCAAGGAGCTGCATCCGGATATCCCCTTGGAAATTGTTGGCCATGTAGCGGAAAACCACTGGAATGGAACGTCTACCGTACAAATCGAGATCAAGGATTTTAAGACGGCTTAGTTGGCAGGTGCCGCCTACTTTAAATCATCGCCTCCCCAACTTTGCATTTTGCGGACTGCCCCGAATTCTCCTAAAGCGTTTAATATGGCGTCAATTTTTGTATTTATTCTAACCATTTCAGTATTTTCACGGTTTTTAAGGGAAACTACTTCATCATGGTAGGCTTCCATTTGCGCGCTGATGGATGGTATTCTCAAATACCAGCACCAAAAGACGCGCAGGGAAAGGAG
>DAOVYW010000173.1 GCA_030635415.1 Candidatus Firestoneibacteriota bacterium | reverse complement strand
TCCTGGCGATAGGCACTAATAAAATACAGAATGCCAGGGCGCCCGCCCAAACGCCCAGCCGTCCCAATGACTCCCTTAGCAATCGCCGTGTCCTGTCCAGAAATGCGCCAATCATTAGAAACACAGCGGAAATCACGCCGAAAGCACGGTGTGATTGGGGCGCCTCCAGGGAAAAAATAGAGGCAAACATGAATCCGAAAAACAACATGATAGGCAGACCATATCTCAGACGCCGCCAATAATATATTGCCATACCAAATCCCAGGGCAAATAAAATGGCGGTCAGAAAGTCCAGCACCGGTTCGCCCGAGAGTCCCCCATTATGCCGGGTGCGGTAGTCACCGTGCCAGTTCAACTGGGTTAAGCTGTGTTTTGTGCTGTATACCAGCCCGCTCCAAAGGTTGCTGGGCGCGTTGGCGTCCTCCGAAAACATAGATACTTCATAAACGCGCCGAAGAAGCAAATGCGGCTTGTTAATCCAATATAGATAAAGATTAGCCCCTGTCAGCCAAACACCCAGCATTAACGCTACCAGGGGTTTCCAATTACGTTGCAGGAACCGTTTTTGACTGAGAATGAAATAGGCCAACAAGCCTGCGCAGATAATGGGTATAATTCGTGCCGCGGTCTCGGTTTGAATGGATAATGATAAACTCGCGCCGGCCAGGACGAAATGCCATTTTTTACGAACCACCAAGCCTTTGATCAAAAAGTAGAAGCCTATGGTCAGTAAAAGCACCATTAACGTATTGGACCAGCCAAAGCGCGAGAAGTGTATATGCCACCGGCTTAGTGCCAATAGTGCGGCCACCCCTAGGGCGATGCGGGGCCCATAAAACAGGCGGGACATTAAGTAGACCGCCAATACTCCTGCCACGCCCCATACCATGGCCATGAAGCGCATACCCAGGTTCTCATATCCCAGGAACTGAAACGCCACGACCTTGGATAACAACATAAAGAGCGGACGGCCGCAGGGATGAACGGTTATGGATTGGAATTGGTTTTTCCATATATCCACCGCCTCATAGCCGCCGCCGGCTTCGTCGCACTCAATGCCATAGGGCATGATATCTAACAGACGGGAACGTATCCATGTCGCTGCCACCAGTATTAGGATAAGTCCCAAGGCCTCCCAATACCATTTTAGCGGCTGCTCCTGCAAACTGTCCGAAACGCGGGGATCAGGTTCCCGGAAAGCAAATATCAAAGCCATTGCCGCTGCCCCGAACCGGAAAAGTCCGGCATAGAGCTGTTCCTGCGCAATCAGTGATTGGCCTCGAAAACCGAGGTATAGGGCCACGCCAAACGCGGTCAGCCGGAGAAACCGCAGACCCAGGATTGCCAGGAGAGAGGGTTCGGCATTAATGGTATTTTGCCGTGCCCAGGGAAAGGATAGACCCAAAGCCGCAATCGCCGCCAGTACCAGCAACGTAACCCGCTCGAAACCGCCGGCTTGTCTGGCAAACACGAGCAAGAGTACTGCTGCCAGAACCAACAATACTTTGACTGCCACTCCCCAAGGGGACCGGGCTTCGCCGGTCCAACGATCCAGGGGATTCCCAGCCTCGGGTTCCGGATCCGGTATGATCCGGGGTATCAGTTTGATCAGTAGTAATATCCCAGCCAGATTAAGGAGATAGCCCGCGATTTCTTTAGCAATATTGAGTTCCATATTTTTAAGCATAAGAAAATTGCCAACCAGAACTGCCCCCAAGCCGGACACAGCAATTAAGACGGTTTTCAAGAGAACATCCAATCGCCCCAGGGTTAAATGAGATTCCCTGGATAGGATTGGCCCGAGCAACGTGGGAAAAGCAAGTATTACGAGACTCACTCCCCATGCTAAATGCCCTGCGAAGAGTAAAAGCTGGCTGGCTGCCAGGCAGATTAAGCCCACAACAATGAAAGCTCTCTTGGGGACAGCAAGGATGATGGGATCCGGGATCATCGGCACGACCTCGCTCTCCAGGGGCGTGTCCGGGAAAGAAGCCTGTTCTTTAACTTCTGCCGATTGCCGGGAGTAACCTGTCTTAAACAAGGCAAACCCTTTTTGATTCCATCGCCGGGCTATGGTCTCAATCTGGGCAAGAAAATTTTGGCTCACGCGGCGAAGAAAAAAGCAGTATCCCTCCAGACGAGCCTCACCAGCGAGCGCAATTGAGAGTGCCAGGACGCCGGCCAGGGAGAATATAAGGCCGCCTGTGATATTTCGGGCAAAGATTAACCCCTGTCCCAACAATATCAAAAGACCGGCCAAACCGTAGAGCCACCAGGTTTTTGGAATTGAACCAACCTGCACGAGCGCTTTCTGAAAAAATTGCTTAAACATGAAACCCTTATCCCCTTATATCTCAGATCATTTTCTGGCAATGACAAAATCGGACGAATTCTATGAAAAATATCCTTTTTAGCAATACGCCCAGTAGTGATGCACAGCATCCATCCGTCTAGGAGCCTGTCGGACTTAGGCACAAACTCCGCTTTCAAGCACTCTTCTCCCTTTGAAAAAGGGGGAAAACGACCTAAGTCCGCCAGGCGCCTAAGAACACAAAGTTATTATTTGGTTATAACGTATGGCTAATATATTACTTATATTAGGAACCATATTCCTGTTACGTTCTATTTTTCTTGATAGGGGGCAATTTTTACAATCTCTCCCCTGGTCATATTGGAAACATACACAACGTCCTGGCTATCTATCGCGATGCTTAGGGGCGAGGCGAAGATTTCCTTGCCCGGCTTGTTTCCCCAGCTTCCCAGATATTTGCCTTCAGAGTTGTAAATCCATATCATATTATTCTGTGCATCCGCGGCATAAACCCGGCCCACGGAATCTACTGCCAGCTTGGGCCAGGCGACTCCACTCCGCCAGCCCTGGACGCGGATTTCCCTCAGGTATTTCCCCTCGTCCGTGAATATTTTTATTCTCCGGTTGCCGGCGTCGCTTACATATATCCGGTTCTTTGGCCCTACCCATACGCTAAAAGTCTCCTGGAAACGCTCTTTTCCCGGACCGTATTCTCCCCAGCGTTTGACCAGGTTGGCGTCTATATCGAATTTTTTTACGCAGGAATTCCCGGTATCAGCCACGTAAATAAATCCCTTGGCATCTATGGCCGTATCCCGCGGAGAATAAAACTTGCCGGCTTTAGCAGAAATTTCGCCGAGGTATTCGCCCTGGGCGGTGAACTTCTGTATTCGTCCGTTCCAGGCGTCAGCCACGTAAACCGCGCCCTGTTCATCCACGGTGATTCCTGAGGGCTCAGCGAATTCTCCGGCCGCCTTGCCTTTTTGGCCCCAGGTATCAACTACTTGGCCGTCTGGACCTACTTTTACCACCCGATGATTTCCCAGGTCGGCTATATAAATGTTTCCGTCCGGACTAACCGCGATTCCCCGGGGAGAGGCTAAGGGGCCAATCGCGCTCTCGGTTAATGCATAAGTTGCCAGTACCTTGGCCGGAATCAGCTTAAGCGGCGGCCCTTGCTGAATCTTTCCGATAACCGCGATTAAAATTACCACTCCCACGATGGCTCCGAAAATAATTAAACCGCGCGGCTTGGGTTTGGTTTTACCGTGCCGGGATGTTTTGGCCACCGCCGGTCGGGAAGCCTTGGTTGGCTTGGCCACCTTTTTCTCCGGCTTGATTTTCTTGTCCGGCTGAGCAGATATTACCGGCTGGCCGGCTTTTTTTTCAGAAACCGTTTTTTTGATCGCGACCGCTTTTTTCTTGACTGCTTTCGCTTTTTTCTTTATGGCCATCTTCTTCCTCCTCTTACGGTTTAAATTTATACAAACGGTTGGCAGACATATCCGTGACATAGAGCATGCCCGTCTCCTGGTTTACACCCACGCCCAGAGGCGTGCCCAAGGGCTGACCGCTCTCCGGGTCGGTCTCAATGAAGCCCATAAATTCCCCCTCACGCGTAAATCTGTGAACCCGGTGTTTGGTCGGATCGGTTATATAAACCCGGTCCTGTTTGTCATCTATGGCAATATACGGCTCCATGTAAATCTGCTCTTTTTGCCACCCCTTGACCGGCCAGGAACGCACCAGGCGGCCCTGGGTATCGCATACTTGTATTCTGAAGTTCAACCTGTCGCAAATATAAAGCAGGTCCTGATCATCGATTTTAATACCAAACGGCTCGTCATAATCTTCCGGTCCCGAACCTTTTTGTCCCCACGTGCCAATGTATTCTCCCTCGTCCGTGAATTTCTGGATCTTCCGGTTGCCGGTATCGGTTACGTACACTAACCCGCGGGAATCCACGGCCACATCCCGGGGACCCCAGAAGCCTCCCTCGCCCAGCCACATTTTGAGAAAACGTCCCTGGCTATCGAATTTCTGTATGCGGTGGTTCCAGGTATCCGCGACATATATATTTCCCCGGGGACCGACATCAATTCCTCCGGGGGTCTTAAATTCTCCTTCTCCCGCGCCTTCCTTGCCCCATTTGGCAACAAATTTTCCATCCGCGGTGAATTTTTGAATCCGGTGGTTGCCGGCATCCACTACATACACAAATCCCTTGGCATCCACCACCAGTCCCCGGGGATCCACCAGCTGCCCGGGACCACGTCCCTTCTCGCCGGCTTTTTGCAAAACATTAATATCCTTGGAGCCGCTCTCTTTGTTCCCCCTGAGCCCTATGGCAACGGCGATGATTAAAACCAGAACACTGGCGCCTAAAACCAGAGCTGCCACTTTTTCCTGCTTGCGCATACTGTTTCCTCCTTGAAGTTAGTATTTATTGCGGAAAACTTAATTCATGTTGGTGTGTTTTTTATGCTGTCACCTCAGTGGAACAGACTGTGTCATAATTAAAATTTTCGCGATTTTTCGTCATTCCGGCGAAAGCCGGAATCCAGAAAAGCATTGTAATAGAACCAGTATGCGTCCTGGATTCCGGCTTTCGCCGGAATGACAACTCCATTATAACCTAAAGTATTACGACACCCTCTCCCCAGAAGAGAAAAAATCCCCTGCTCTCCAACATAATGCTACTTTTAATCCGCGTTGCTCCAGTATAAATGCTCCACGTCTTTGCGGATGTAGAGAATCATATCATACGACCCCAGGCCGTTCCAGGGTTCGCGGTACATGAATAATCTCCAGGCTTTTTTGCATTTCCCGCCCCAGTTATCCTTGAAAAAAAGATTACTGTCCGGGCTCCACCAGACGCGAAGTTTATAGCGCTGGGCCGTGTACTCCTCGGCCAATAGTTTGGCCACCCGGTC
>DAOVYW010000149.1 GCA_030635415.1 Candidatus Firestoneibacteriota bacterium | reverse complement strand
CATGATCCAGACAACACTCATATTAATAGGTCGTGTCTCGCTCCCACCTGTGTTTGTGACCGAGGAACCATCTCCTGGATGGGTTTCAGTAACTGGTTTTTGTTCAGGATCAGTCCAATCAGAATAAACATGCCATTCTGTTCTATTAGCAGAAGGCCAACTTGCTATTACTTTATGATTATGACTTTTCAATTCATCTGCCTGCATGGTTCCAGAAACATTACTCCCTCTTAAAAATCTCCTGCCTCTATTCAAATTAGGGATGACTTGACTGTTAAAGGGACTTGATGGATCATTTAAAATTTGTCCGTTGCATTCCACATATTGTGGCGGAAGCGCCGGCATGTCACTTAAGCTTTTATGCCAGGCTATTATAGACCCTATAGGCAGATCAGCTCCGGAAGCTATTTTAGCATGAGTGATGGCGTTATCTTCAACAGTTTTTGCTTCGTTCGCCCACTCCGCCCGTATTGCATAGGGCACGGTAATAAGTTGCTGCCGGGAAAAGGTCTCTGGTGTGCCATTTATGGTTACTGTTAATTGTAGCCAAAGATTTTGATCAAAGGCCGGTAATGTCCGTGTGCCGCCCAAAACCACATTGAATCCGCCTCCATAGGTTTGCACGCCTCTTCCTTGCGTTTCGTAATGTTCCTCCCACCACTCCTCAGTTCCGTTGGTTTGCGCGGTCCACAAGGAAAAACGTATATTATAAGCTTTGTCCGGCAGGATGTTTCCTGCTTTGTCGGTTAATTTACCGGAATAATTAATTAACTTTGGGACAGTAGCCAAGGCTGATGCGGCAAGGATACAACTAAGTGCGGATAATACTATAATACTCAAGATATTTTTCATTGTCAAATTCTCCTTTTGGAAATGATTTAAATCCATAAAATTTCATAGATTTGTTTCTTGCGACAATTATTGACATGATATTTTTAAATGAGTTTCACCCATTAGTTATTACCACCCGCAACCGCTAACTGTTACAGGATCAGATAAATATCCTGAATAATCAACCGTGCCGAAGCTTGGATTATCGTTATGGTCGTAAATTTTTGACTCAATCTCTGTTGTCGTTCCCCAATAATTGTTGGTGGCTATTTGATCAGCTGAATTTTGGTTATAATAATAAATATCACTATTTCCATAAATATTGCTATTTGTAATATTTATAGTACTAGTAATAGTGGAAATTCCAAAGAGAGAGAAAGCAACAACTGAAGAATTGGTTATCGTTAAATTGGAATTTTCAGCGAAAATACCTCGTTGAAATGATTGTATAATACAATTATTAAGGGTCCCTGAAAAACCGCCTAAACAAACATATACACCGCAACTATTACTATTGTTATTGCCAATAAAAGTGCAATTGCTAATGTTTAATGCTATTAAATTAAAGTTGGGATTAAAGATCGCAGGTGTCCCCGTTGTTTGTGTTGAATTGATGAATTTGCAATACTGGATATCTACATTGTTGGCATCAAGAGTGAAATGATTATCCTGTAATTCGCAATATCTTAATATGCTGTCAGTAGAGGTCGAAGAAAAATAAATTTCTCCCCCGCCTACGCTTCCTTCCTTTTTGAAAAGGATATGATTTGATGCTGTGCCTTGTGCGTCTAGTGTGCCATCGATATAGATAATTGTGTTAGGGTTTAAATTTATTGATGCACTAGGTTCCAAAGTTAGTGTTACTCCTGATTTTACAACAATGTTTTTTTCTAGCACATAAGGCCCATTTGCTGCAGTCCAAGTAGTGTCTGAAATTATATTTCCTTGAGCATCTGCCCCGGGAAGGCCCGGATCGCCTTTATCTCCATCCTGGCCGTCTTCACCAGTCTGTCCGGTCGGCCCGGCGGGTCCAATCGGGCCCTCTATTGCACATGAAGATAGAAAAACAGACAAGCCAAAAAGCAATGCCAGCATTAAAATAGAAAAAAAGTGTTTCATTTATAACGTCCTCCTTTAGTAATAGAGTCCTCTTTGTTAGAGAAATACCTATATTGACTCTGAATTTTTAATATCCAACAGCTATCCAGTAAAAATATGTTGCCGCCCCAACACCGCTTCCTGGCCATCCCCCTAAAACGGAAAAGAAAGACGTACTAACATTTGTTATCATCATAATAAAATATGAAAAGTCGCTGGATTCCCGCTTTCGTGGGAATGACAAAGCGTAAGAAGCCCGATAAAAGGGAATTCCCGCAACAGAAACTAATTATATTTGCTTAAAGTTTTTTTCAATTCAACCACCATAATATAATATAAAATTGGCCCTGCAAAATGAATAAACATGCCGAATATTATTATAAAAAGCCAGACAAATTTCATAAAGCTACTGGTAAATGACTGTTTACTCCAATGCGAAAAAGAAAAACACAAAATATAAATAGCGCAAATGATGGAAATGAATAGCCATATGCCTAAAAGGATTTCAGGAAACGTAATATTTTTCAGACTTCCGGAAGCTGATATCGGTGAAAAAATAGAAATCAAGCTCCCTATGGTTAGATTCAGTATCATTATTCTTTGGATTATTTTCTTCATTTCTTCTCCTCCTGAATGGCATTATCGCCTTTTTGAGTAATTTATCAAGATGAATATGTGCTTCGCCGGTTACGCCGAGAGGAGTTCCGGGGAACATAAATGTGCCGCCTATTTCTATGGCGTCTTTGTTGATTTCAACAAAATCTTTACTCCAATAGAAATCAAATCCATACTTGCCGTTCTCTGTGGCTATTTTAACTCCTATTCCTAAAAATTCAAGTTCACCTCCTATATAATTTTCTTTTTTAAATACAAGTTCACCATCTACTACTTCCTGTAAAACACCCTGCCTACATCCGACTTTAAAACGACCAAGCCTTCCTAATTTAATTTTGGCCATATATCCAACACACAATCCGAATTTTGTGCCATCTATAACGCCGGTTTTTGCGTAATCCATATCTAATTTATAAGCAGTATTTAAGATTCGTTCCTTCCAATATTTAAAACTGTTCTGCAATTTGTTGGGATTTTTCCAGAAAATTCTGGCATTATTTAAATTTTTGCCCGCCTTTTTACGAATGTTTTTCCCAATTTGCCTTGTTTTGTTTAACCCCCAGCGTGAGAGGTCTTTAGTGGTTTTAATAAATTCTTTTGGATTAGTAAATTTTGCCGCCCCTTTTTTCATTAAGTATAAGGAGCTTTTTATTCCGGTTTTTGTAATATCGCGTATTTGGTAAGCAATCTCTTTCAAATATTTGGCTTTTTCAGGCGCTCCGTGGCCTAACACCTTATTCACCTTTTCCGCTTTTTTCGCCCACCTCCTTGGATCAGCCCAGGTCTTTCCAGCTTCTTTTAATACTGCGCCGACTTTAGGGGCGGTTTCAATAATTGCCGCATTAACTTTCTCAGCCTTCGGGCCCCATCTTCGCGGATCCGCCCAGGTTTTGACTCCCTCTTTTAACACTCCGCCGATGCGGGAAAGGAGGGAGGGTGTATCCGGGATCTCTTCCGAAATCCAGACGTTTCTTCCGGTCTTAGGATCAATTTCCCAATGGCCTTTGCCAGGCGGCATGGGAATACTGCCTCGCGGAGGGGATAAGTCAGGTTTTTCCAAGAGAGGATCATTGCCATAAATGGTGGCGTTGGAAATGTCCGGGCGGACATGGGAGTCCGCCCCTACGTTGGAAATGCCTGGGCGGACATGGGAGTCCGCCCCTACGCCGGAAATGTCCGGGTGGACGTGGGAGTCCGCCCCTACGCCGGAAATGCTCGGGCGGACATGGAAGTCCGCCCCTACACTTGTCTGCCCGGCTTGATTCGCATAAGCTCCTTTATCCCTTGCCAGGCCATTTCCCAGGACATACACCGGACCCGGGTTTTTCAGGGGGCCAAGCAGCCGGGAGCCCATGACTGCGAGGGATGTCAAATCTCCGCTTGAGATGACCTCGTAGGCCTGTTCTGCTTTTTGGTAATATTCCTCTCCCTGTCTGTATATATTACTAAGGTCCGTATATATTCCGTGCAGATCATCACTCAGATAAGCGCTTAAGTCATCAAGCACACTGAAAACATAATCAACCGAGAGATCAAAATCCTCGTCAAAAGTAAAACATATCTTCTCCAGCGCGCTTTTGGCGGGTTGGAACTCCGGGGGCAGGAATTTGTCTATCAGTCCATTGATGGAGTCCGTCCACTTTCCGCTGGTCAGTTCATCCAGCCATCGCGACGGCCCGCCCGTGAAAATGTCAAGATACTCCTGCGCCTGGTCCAGGTATTCCTGCCAGCAGTTTTGAGCCCACTTGAGACCGCGGTCCACCAATGAGCTGATCCCATCGGAAATGGATTGCATAAACCCATCGGCATCCCGGAAAAAATCAAATTTCCAATTCTCGGAATTAAAAATATCGGCCACTGTATCCCAAACCTGATCTGCCTGGAACCAGCTCCCGGATGAATCGAAACGAAACTCAAAACTGTCAGCTAAAAATCCGCTGATCATATCTCCGGTTTTCGTGAAGAATTGACCGGGGGTTAAAGTGAAATTCATAAAAGCCGCGCCCAGATCGATCTGGCAGGCAGCAGTAATAAAATCTTTAAGCCTGCCTGCCAGATTCCCGCCAAATTTGCCAAAACCTTCCGCGATCCCGGCCCACAGACTCAAAGCGCTAGGGGCGCTTCCCACATCCGTAAGCAAAGTTCTGACCCGATTGATTGCCATCTGCCCCAAATCGGCTGTTCCGTTAAAATGCGCGGCCAGTTTTTGGCCTATTCCAACCAAGTCCAGTGGCTCATTACCGCTTAGCTGATCCCGGATATCCAACACGTTTTTGCCCAAGGCATTAATGGATTGCATAAAAGCGTTATTGCTTATCAAAGCCTGAACATCGCCGATGAAAGAATCTATTTGACTGGTAATAAGGTCCGGCAGGTGTTTGAAAACATCTAATTGATTCATGAATTCAGAACGCAGGAGCATATTTTTTAAAGGTCCGGTGACCGTGCTGAAAATCGCCTCGATTTCTTTGGCTTCAAGTTCTATCTTGCCTATAAGCTTGCTCAGATCGCTTTTAAGCAATTCAGTTGTACCCAGATGAATAGCCTGATCGAGCAGGTTCTTTGCCTCCTGCCTCAGCCGGGTCAAATTTTCCGCATGTTTATGGGCCGCGGTGCGATGAAGCCATTTAGAAAACCGGGCGCCGCCTTGGGCGGCCAGGTTATTCAAGAGGCCGGTAACATCCCTGGGTTTTCCAAGCTCTTTTAAGAGGGGATGGGTTTCCGCTAGCCGGGCAAACACATCCTGCTCCAAGGCTTGCAAGAGTGCCTGATCCAGCTTGAACTGCTCCGGATTCATAAAATTAAAGGCTGGATCCAGAGTCCGGTCCCCGGGATTCAACCGGCAGGTAATCTTTTTCCACGCTTCCTGAAATTCCTTGCCCAGGATCTGATATTTTCCGGCAAGGGCTTGCACAACCAGAACCGCGTCCGCTCCCCGGATTTCCAGCAATTGGCGCTCCAGGCCGGCAGTTAAATAATTTTTTAGGTTACGGAGGTTATCGAGTTCCCGGAGGATTTGAGACTGGGAGTCTGACAGGCCGATTTGTTCAGCTGATTTACCCAGGGAGGGCAGGGGTATGGCGGGCCGTGCCTCTACAGAGATAAATCCGGCCAAATCACTATTAATTTTCAGAATATGCCGGTCCAGCAGCGCGCGCGCCTCCTTACCCAGGATGACCGCCTGATCCAGGGCATGCTGCAACTCAGCGCGTATGGTCTGCTGACGAATAAAATTTACCGCATGGTTAATGGCGTTTTCATATATTTTATGCAGAGGCTTGGTGGGCCGCGTTTCCGTGATATCCCAATTCGGCGGGGCGCGGCCATCAGTAAGATCCTTGGCCGCCCGGGCGCTCCGGTCTTTAGCACACACCAGGGCCCGGCTAATGCCGGTGTCAGCGGACGCCAGATGGATATTCTTAATTATGTCTCCAATATCCTGCGAAGCGCCGGCTGCCAGTTTGTTGATATGTATAAGTGTAGTCATGAATTTCCGGTTGAACTGCTTATCCATATCCGGCAGCCGGGTTTTAAACCGGGCCTGGCTGCGCCTGGCGATTGACTTGACCTGGGTGGCATGAAATTTCAATCCAACACTCGTGAGCTGAGCGGATATT